>NZ_JACGUS010000076.1:0-37989 GCF_014076785.1 Colwellia sp. MB3u-55 | reverse complement strand
TCATCGAGCAGGGCTTGTGATTTAAAGCGTCCTTCCCAAAAGTGCCCCGTGCATTTGTCTTCTTTATTGGCTTGTCGAGCAATAGGCTCGTTTAATGCCCGCATAAACCAACTGATATCGATTAAACGCTGTTTATAGACCTGTGCTGTTTCTTCAACCATTTCTATTTCGAATGTCGTTAATGATTGCTGTCGCTGATATTGACGGGTTAACAGGGTGCCTTTAAACAAGGTATGCCAACGGGACAGTATCTCTAGCGTCGTCCAGCTGTTAGCTTTTTCACTATCAACATGAAGGACTAAATGTAAGTGATTATTCATGACAGCGTGAGCACAAATACCAATAACAAAGACCTGAGATAATATAAAAATACGCTGTTCAATCCAATGACGCCTGTGCGCATAGCTGACACCGGTTTCTTTATCAATACCACATAAAAAGGCTTTTCGAACGGTTTGACTGCAAACATGATAATAGGGTGTATCAGATAAACTGATTTGTTGTGAACGAGGCTTGGGCATAACAATCACCACACTTATAAGAGGGTAAATTAAGTGTAGTTTATTGTTGAAAAAACAAACAAGTTATTATGGGTGGCTTAATAGGAGATAATAAAGCTATGTAAATGTTTTTCGCAGTTTAGTTTTAATTGATCGCCAATGTGTTAAAGGTAAATCTGGAGCTTTGGACAAGAGGTGTTGGTAGTCATCATCGCTAAGTTGAACCTCACCGCCATGAGCAAGCAAAATGGATTTAGGTTGAAGATTATTTATTTTAGTCAGTGAGCTTTTATAGCGATTGGGATAAAAAATGGGAAAAGGCGGAATAAGTCGTCCTTTTACTTCCACCATTAGGTCAGCTACATAAATGAGTTGACTTGGTTGGTGTAGCAAAGAGATATCTCTGTCGGTATGCCCTTGAGTATAAATGACTTGCCATTCAGCAAAGCCTGGTAAAACCTCACCATCATTTATTTTTATGTCGGGCTTTAATTTGGAGGAGTACCAAAGTTTTTTTGCTGGTTTATTTTTACGTTTCGCAACCCAGCGAGTCAATGCCATATCGGTAAAGTGCATTAATAATCCGTCTACACCTGTATACCAATGCCCAGAAACATTAGCAGTGGCAATTTTACAACCAGTTTTTTTTCTCAATACATGAGCTGCTCCAGCATGATCTGGATGCATATGAGTAACGACTATGAGTTTAAGGTCCGAAAATGGACGTTGTAATTCTTCTGTTATAAAGGTCTTAATTGTTTCGACATCTGCACGGCAGCAGCCATCAAGTAACAATAATTTTTCAGAATATTCTACTAAGTAAATAGACTGAATATAGCCTTCAATTTGGTGCAATTTCATTTTATAAAGATCATTAGTTTTTTGTTGTTTACTTATATCAAGCTTGATCCATAAATTCAAACGCTCGTTTTAATCTTTATTTAATGCCGCGGCACAAAAAAAGTCATCCCAATGCAAAATAGTGACGCTGGCAATTGTGGTATTTTTGCCAGTCAGGTTATTCGATTAATTGGTAATTTTTATAATCAAACAATGCGTCTTTTTATCTGTGGGTAACGTCCACTAACGTATAATATAAGACAGTTTTGGTACTGATTGAGGGTGTTAGGAAAGCTCTCTTTTGTGGCAACTACTACCCTTAGAGTTATATTTTAGAAGTTAATTATTTCAAATTTTGAGTGAATTTTTTGAAAGGTATTTTCGGTGCTTAAAGGTAAAAATTCCAGCTTTTATAATTAGTTAACAAAAACGGTAATTGCTATCGTTAATGGTGTTAGTAATGCACAACTAACATTGTAAGCAAGGTATCTAGGGTGTCGACCAATATTATCTTTAAATTTTATTGCACCATATAAAGCGACAAAGGCCAATGCTTGTGGAATAAAAGCCAGTGCACTCAGAGTGGGTAATAGCTTTTGGCTAATAAAAAAGCCAAGCAATAATGTTGAGCACACCGAAAAGATGAAAAAAATGCTATTGCTTGTTTTTATACCAAAGGCAATAGGAAAATGATTTCGACCGATACTTTTATCAGCATCAATATCAGGATATTGGTTTAAAAGTAATAAGTTGTTAATAAGAAGAAAAGGGATCAAACCTATTAGCCAAGGTGTTGTTGAAAAGTGGCCAGATAAAATAACTTGGGTGCCTGCCACCATCAGTAAACCAAAACAAAGTCCAGTGGCAACTAAACAGATAATGGGCCATTTATTAATCCACTTTGTGTAACTAATAATAATGGCTAATCCAAGTAATCCCATTGGTACTATGGCAATTACTGCTACGCCATAAAGTGTGACGAAATAAACACCAATAAGAAAGGTTAAAAGGGTTGTGACAATCGCGGCTCTTTTTACCCCAAGAAGTAACTCAGGTTGCTGAGATAATAAATCGCTACCACCGCTAAAGGGAGTTCTAATTGTTTTCAGATCTAAGCCGCTGACGTAGTCTTGATATTCATTAATGGTATTAACTGCAATGTGCGCAGAGATTGCCCCTAACAAGGCAATGGCTAATACGGCATAATCAACCGCACCTTGTTCCATATAACTCATACTAGCACCAAGAAAAACACAAACAGGGGCTAATATTAAGAAAGGTAGGCGAAATGAAGGAACAATGGCGGTTAGTGTCATGTTTATTTATTATCATTTGTCTAGATAGTAAAATATTCGCGAAAAGTCTTTTATGTTTAAAGTTATTGGCGTTGCAGGCGTTATCAAACCTGTAACGTGTTACTAAACCAAATTAGTGTAACTAATAAGGCTTAGTAACGACAGGCATTAATTTTTACGATGGTTTGTAATAAACATTCTTCGTAGTCATCGTTTATCCGTTAGGTATAACAAGTGAGTCATCTTGCGAATACAAATGTAAATAACAGCCTTTGCCCGCTAAAGTTAACTGGTAGGTAATTTCAGCTCTTTCTAAAAATCCCTGTTCAACAAGCCCGTTATCGATTAAAAAATCAAACATCGTATTCGACAACTCACCCATTTTTGCTTTCGCACTTATTTCCATTTTAGTCGCCACGCCTTTAATAGAGTTAATGGCGTAAAGTGCACGAATAATTGCCGCTTCTTTATCACCTATGCTTGGCATGGGGCCTTGGTAAGGGGGGAATTGTTTGGTGGGATATTTGCCATAAACACTTTTATAAGAGGCCTGCATCGCTTGAATATCATCATCTTTATTATTGGTCAGCTTAAAGATGTGAAAAACACCTGTTTCTTTACTGAGGTAATCGACTTTGGCTAAAAAAATAGGTAAACCACATCCTTGAGCAACATGGTAAAAGCCTGTTTTCCATTTTGCTACTCCGCCTCTTGTACCTTCTGGAGTAAATAAGAAAAATACTCGTTTACCTTTTTGTGTTTCAATAAATTGCTTGATTTGTTCAACTTGCCCTAAGCCTGTAGATGAACGATCAATAGGCATAGCACCAAGGTACATCAACCAACGACCTAAAAGAGGTATCCGGCACATACTGTCTTTAATAGAAAAATATATTTTCACATCTTGCAATATCGCAGCCCCAAGCGCATAGACAAAATCCCAATTCGATGTGTGCGGTGCTGCAATCGTGATACCTGCACCTTCGGGGGTAGCTGTGCACAATTTCCAGCCCGCAACTTTAAACCAAAGGCTAAAAAGGAATTTTAAAATGTATTTACTAAAAATACCGTCAAAGATTGTTTTTTCACGGATACGAAGGTTTTTTTTGGCCATGGTAATATAGTATTTTAATGAGTAGTTAATATTTAATATTATACAGTTTATTTGACGCTATAGATCAATATATAAGGCGGCAGTTTTATTCATTAAAACACCGCAAAAATACTGTTTTAGATTATAGTCAAAGATATTATTTCCTTGTGTTTACAGTATATTAAAAAGAAAAATTAATATCGTAAATAAATTGTCATTAAGTCGACGTGTTTACGATGAGTATAACAAGCAGATAGTGCGACAAGCTATAATGGCTAAAGAGCACAAAAATACAATAGATAAACCGATAAATATCCAACTTGATAATTTCAATCTTTACTTCTTCTGAAGTCATCTCATCGGGTTCATTGGCTAATATTGGAGTAGCCACAATTGCCGCACTTGCCAAAACAGCAGTCAAACTTATTAGGCCATATTTAAATTTTGACTCAAGGCTCACTACATTTAAAGTTTATTGTTGATATGCACTGATGAGGTTGCTCTAGGCGGGACTTTTGTTTAAGGCGAGAAGTAGGGCTAGTAAGACTTTACTTTATGATTAAGTAAATAAAATCATTACTAGCCGCTAACGATAGCGCATTATTGCTCTTTGATAAAAACACTGGTGGTTAGTGCTGGAACAAAAAAGCTGTTTTCATTGCTGGTACTCTCTTTAACAACACTATCAACGCCCTGTTGTTGAATAGGGTGCAATTGATATTGTGCTGCCTCTTTAAAAGGGATTGTTTTAGCGGTGGTGCTAGTATTAAAAATAACAACGAGCGCTGATATGTCAGCATCTACTTGCTGATATTTTTCGGCATCATCGATGCTCATCACAATTAAGCCAATTTGTTGTGCTTTACCAGTATTGTGAAATTTTACACGCTCTATTATTTGTTCACTGTTGGTAAGACGAAAAAGGGGGGTACTCATGCGTAGACTAATGAACTCTTTAAACACTTCTGCACTAAACTCGATGTCAGTTGGGCTAACAATATCTCGCCCTTCATTTTTTGCCAGTACTTTTTTAATCAGTGGCCAGTTTGCTTGGTCTTTATCTGCTGGCGGTAAACCAACATTATAATTATTGCTTTGCTTGGTAAAATCGACTTTATTAAACCAATCACCATAGTCGTAACTGTCGCGTAAAAATGACTTTGAACGTAAAAACTCTGATCCCATATGTAAGAATGGAATGCCCTGTGCGAAAATAGCAAAGGACAGTGATTGTAAGTGAATACGTACGCGATCTTTTGTTGAGGTATCAAAAGGTAAGCGGTATTGATTATTGTCCCATAATGTTTGGTTATCGTGTTTAGATACATAGTTAATGGTATCGGCAGGGTCTAATGCATAACCGGTTGGTTGGTCACCATAAGGAATTTCTTTGCCGGTAACGTTTTTATCTTGAGCATTTTTAAGAGGGAAGTTGGCTAAATTAGCGGCTAAACCAATACGTAATTGATCTGCGGCGAGTAGATAAGCTTTTCTTGATACTACTCGATCCACTAATTCATTAGGCATAGTGCTTAAACCACTGCCGATACCTTGGCTTTTACGAATGTCATCGCCACTGGCGCTAAAGGCTCCACCGCGAACTGCATCGCGTAAACGGTCGGTAAAGGTACCGATTTCTGTGCCAGCCAATGCTAATTGGCTAGCTTGCGTAAAGCGCTGATTATTCGCTACCTCACCAAAATTCCAACCTTCCCCATAAAAGTAGGTGTCTATATCAACCGCTTGTACTGCTTTTTTGGCTTTAAGCATCGCCGATTTGGGTTGGTGTGCCATAAGGTCGAAGCGAAAGCCGTCAATTTTGTAGTCTCTTGCCCAAACAACTAATGAGTCTGTCATTAACTTTTCCATCATGACATTTTCTGTGGCAGTGTTATCACAACAGGTTGATTGTGCGATTTTTCCGCTGATAGGGTCAAGACGATGATAATAATTAGGGACAATTTTATCAAGCACAGCCGTTGGCGCTAGCCCTGCTTGATGAGTATGGTTATAAACGACATCCATGATGACGCGAAAGCCTAGATTATGAATACTTTGTACCATTTGACGAAATTCAATAATACGTGCTGAGCCTTCAGGGTTTTGTGCGTAACTGCCCTCTGGAACAGTATAATGGAAAGGGTCGTAGCCCCAATTGTAATTATCAATTTCTCTAATAGAACTGACTATCGCTTGGCGCTCGTGTGTTGCAGTGGGAAGTGTTTCTAAATATTCTTGTATCGTTATTGCTTGGTCTTCGATCCCACAAAGCTTATGTTCGGGCACGAGTTGGCAAAGTTTGCTAATAGGATTATTTAGATCAATAACTTGTGTGTCATTTTCGTTAGCGGTACCAATATCAAAGGTAGGGAGTAGATGAATATTGTTAATACCTGCTTTTTGTAGATCCTTAAAGTGCTTAATGCCAGCGCTATTTTTTTCGCTGAAGGCGGCGTACTTTCCTCGAACAGCAGGTGATGAGAGTTGCGGATCGTGGGCACTAAAATCACGAATGTGGGTTTCATAAAAAATATTATCTTCAGGGTTCTTAATTAAAACATCTTGCTGTAATTCCCAGCCATTAGGTTTGTTTTTTGAGTCAGCTAAGTTGATAACATGTGAATATTCACTGTTTGTTGAAAGGCTCAAGGAATAGGGATCTGTAGTGGTTAATGTTTCAATTTTATCGCTAGCCGGGTGATATATTGTCAGCTGGTACTGGTAGTAGACTTCTTGTTGAGTATTCATAACGGCACCAGACCAAATACCGGTATTGCTATCTTCTTTAAGTGGCACAACATGCGTCGCTTGCTTGTCTTTATTAAACGCTAATAAGGTTACCTGTTTTGCGGTCGGTGCCCACAGTGCAAACTCAATCGAATCTTTACTGAGAGTGGCCCCAAAATTTTTCAGCTCATTAGCGTCGTTACTTTGTGAGGTAAACAAAACATCCAATAATTGAGCTGTTTGCACCTGTGCTGTGTGTTTTGAATTTGTGCCCTTGCTTGCAGAGCTGACATATATTTTATTTTTCAGTACTTTTTTAATCTTATTAGTAGCCAGCTTTACCTCAAATACATTAAATGAACGTAAATGTTTAGGGATAAGCAGACGATTTATTTCTCCTGTGAAGGGCGTAAGTGTGGCTTTTTCAATATATCCACCATCATCAAAGGTTAACGTATGTTGTTGATGTAAATTATCTTCAGGTAATAAAAGCAGTTCTGGGGTCAGCCAATGTGCAGAAAAGTCTTGGCTTACTAAAGGGGGAACTGCTACTGACTTTACGCTCGTTTCGGTAAGCTGGGTTCTTGTTGGTATACTTTGATCATGCTGACATGAGCTTATACATGTCGTGGTGATAATGATTAGGCTTAATTGTCGAGAACGAGCTAAAGAAATACGCATAAGGATAAATAACAAAGTAAATTAATAATGTTAATAAGTTACGCATTTATCAGCAATATAAACAGTTTATTCTAATTTTTACATACGTATTCAGCCAATCTGCTGACAAGTTATTTCCCCATAAAAAAGCGCCAAGAATATTCATCCTTAGCGCTTTCTAAAGTGTTAGCACAGCTTAAGTACTTAAGCTGTTCGATTAACTTACCTGATGACTATGGCTGACATTCTTGTATCGCTAAACGGCCAACATTATAGCCTTTACTTGGGTTTGCGCTGTCGAGTGTTAGTAAAAAGCTGTATGAACCCGCCGCCAGTGTCGTATTGTTATTGGCGTCGCCAGTGTTATTATAAGCAACAGGGTAATTGATACCTAAGGCTAAATTCTCCCCTTCAATATCGTTACTATCGTTTTCTTGTACCCACAATTGTGTGGTCCAACTACCGTCATCTGAAGCCAGTTTAAATTGCATTGCCCCGTCAAATTCAGCTACGGCTTGATACTGGTTATTGCCTTTGTAATTTAATCTAAACTCTTCAGTGGCATTCCACGCTGAATGATCGCCACGAACAAAGAGTTGGCCGCTACCATTAATATCAAAAGGAATGTCGTCGCTTGAATCAACTAAAGCAGCACAATCTACTGTGGTGTTTTTGCTCACAATCGTTAAGCTTGGCGTCGATGTGCTGGCATTTAAACTAAAGTTATAATTACCGGCAGCCGTGGTAGTTATTTCTATATTGCCACTGTTATCAGCCGATGCTGTTATTGAGTTATCAGTGAAGGTGACATCACTAAAGGCGAGGTCGACCGCCGCCCAATCATCAGAACCCATTTTAAAAATATGCGTGCCAACCGCTAAGGTGAAATCAATCACATAGTCGCCGTTCCCTTGATAAGTAAACATATCAATTGCTGTTAAACCGTCGTCACCCCAATTGTTCATTGACCCACGTAGGTAAATACTTGTCTCGCCATAAGGGGCGGGGTCAGGCGCATTTAAGGTCGCATCTGCTGCTAAACCAACGCCTTGTGCCATTGCTTGTGGTTTTATAAAGACTGCAGTAGTTAACGCAGGTATGCTAAAGGTGCCTTTTCCTGAAGCCTCAACAAATGATGCTGTTTGAACATTAGTATCGGCAGAGCTTTGCTGGACACTGTGCAACTCAAAGCCGGTCGCAGTTAAAATATCGTGAGATTGCGTGGATGCAGTGCCGTTTATCACCACAACAAGTGCATCAATATTCTCATCAAGGTCAGTTAGACCGTTACCATCATCAATACTCATCACAATTAAGCCCTGAGTCTGTTTGCTACCGGTATTATGAAAACCTAAACGTGCATTAATATCAGCTTGTGTGGTTAACCTAAACAATGGGCTTGAGGCACGAATACTCAAAAACTCTTTAAATATATTTGATGAGAATTCAATGTCACTGGCTTGTGGCGCTGTTTCGCTATTATTGATCAGTGCTGTCATCAACGACCATTTACTTTCATTGTCTTGCGCAAGTGGCAAGCCAACATTCCAGTTATTGGTACTCATAGTGAAATCAACTCTATTGAACCAGTCACCGGCATCATAAGTGTTTCGGTCCATTGATTTTGAGCGCAGTAAATCACCACCCAGTTGGAAAAACGGAATACCTTGACTGATTAACGCCAAGGTCCCGGCAATATTTTGTATGCGCACGCGATCATTAAGACTAACTTCGGTTTCAATGCCATATTGCAGTTGATCCCATAAGGTTTCATTATCATGTTTTGAGACATAGTTAATGATGTCGGCAGGGTCTTTTCCGTAAGAAGGCTTACTAAAGGTACTACCCGCTTTGATGTTGTCATTCTTATCTTGTAGTTGATAATCTTTTTGGGTACCAGCAAGTCCTAAGCGAATAATGTCTTGGTCATTTAAGCTACCAGCACTTTTAAATAAAGAGGCACTTCGAATAATATCGCGAGGTCGATCGTTAAACGTACCGACTTGCGAACCCGTCATATTATTTTGATCCGCTTGTTGATAGCCTTTATCATCACGCGTCCAACCTTCACCGTAGAAATAGTTGTCGGTGTCTATTGCTTGTACAGCGGTGCGAGCACTTAAAATCGATGCTTTTGAATTATTACTCATAATGTCAAAACGAAAGCCATCAAACTTATAGGCTTGTGACCAAGTAAGTAATGAGTCTTGCATGAGTTTATGCATCATTTCATGTTCAGGCGCGGTATCTTGGCAACAAGTTGCTGTTTCAACATTACCTGAGGTTAAATCACGGCGGTGATAGTAACCGGGTACTACTTTATCAAGCACTGAGTTTTCCCATAAACCCGAAGAGTTAGTGTGGTTGTAAACAACATCTAAAACAACACGTAAGCCCATTTCGTGCAACGCTTGGTTCATCGCACGCATTTCAGTTATGCGAGCGACACCGTCAGGATTTGATGAATAACTACCATCGGGCGTTGTGAAGTGTTCAGGATCATAACCCCAATTAAAGCTGTCTAAGCCTCGCAATGATTCGGCAAGCGCTTGTGCAGCTGTGCTGGTTGGGTCGTAACTGGCGAATACCTCGGCTAAGGTATCACTAGCATTTACAACACCACAAACAGGCGCGTCACTTTTCTTAGCACATAATTCGCTAACGGTATTATCAAGGTTAATAAGGTTAGCTGCATCTTCATTTATGCTGGCAATATCGTTGGCGGGTAATAGTTGAAAGTGTGTTAAGCCTGCGTCAGCAAGAGATTTTAAATGTGTTACGGGTACAGAGGTTTCTTCGGTAAAGGCAAGGTAGTTACCTCGGTTTTCTGAACGGGTGCTGGCGTCTAAAATACTAAAGTCACGTATGTGGCCTTCATATATAACACTGTCTTCAGGGTTAACAACTTCAGGAATGGTGTGGCTGTCCCACCCGATGGGTTTTAAATCACTATCAGCTAAATTAACAAACTGAGAAAAATCGCCATTGGTTGATAAAGAAATCGAGTAAGGGTCTGTGGCTTCAATTTTTTCAATACGCTGATTTTGTTGATGATAAACGGTTAACTCATAGCGATAAAATAAGCGGTCTACTGTGTTTGGCGCGGTAAATGACCAAATACCTGTTGCTGCGTCAAGGGACATCGTATGACTTGACTGTAAAGCTTTACTTGCGTTGTATACCTTAAGGGTAACTTGCTGTGCTGTCGGTGCCCAAAGTTTAGCGCTTATCTCGCTAGCACTGTAAATAATACCTAAGTCTGCTTCGTTAGCATCGTTATTTGCCGAGGTATATAAAGCGTCTAAGATACGGGGTGTTTGCAGGTAAGTTGCGGCGATAAGTGAATCGTCACTCGCATATGAAATTGCCAATAATTTACCACTAAGCATTGATTTTGCTTTACTCACCGATGCCGATGTTGCGGTAAATGCCGCTAAATCTTTATAGCGAGGCATATTAAGTGAAATCGCAGGGTGTTCACCACCTGCCGCAGGGAGGTACTCAAGGAAGTTATCCCCTGGAATACCGCTTTCACCATCAAAAGCTAAGTCGTCAGTGGCTGAACTATAAATGCGTACTTTAGCTACGTTGATGCCGGCGTTCCAAAATACGGTATTTTCATTGGCCCAGTGCGCAGCAACATCGTTAATTAAGATGCCTGTTGGAAGTAAGGTCGGTTCGGTATATACATCACTGATACCTGATAATGTCCAAGTCATGCGATCGCCGCTTAAATCAGCTTGATGGTCGATGCCACCTAAGTCTTTATCATCACCTTTATGGATAATAAAGTTAGCACAGTCGCCATAATCTGCTTTTAAATTGATAAGCCAGTAAGCGCCATAATTTGGATCTAGCCCTGTTTGTGCTTGCCCTGTTGCCCAGTCAGTATCGGCGTTGGCATAAGCGTCACAAGTCTCGTTGTTCCATAAATGTATGATCCAATCGCTGTAAGTTGCGTCTGCGCGGTTATAGAAAATGACTAACTCGTTATCCCCTGCAGTAACCATTGGCGCTGGTAATCCCGCTGTAGCAATATCAAAGGTCAGGCTAGCAGTAGCACTAGCATTACTCGGGTCGGTAACAGTCAAGCTTGCCTGATAGTTTCCTGCGCCTGATGAGGTCACGGTTGTTGAAGTATTGTTTGCACAATCAGCGATGGTCACTGTTGTTAAGCCATTGCCTGGAGATAATTGACAAGATAATGCATCGCCGTCACTATCGGTAACAGACCATGAATAAACGATTTCCTTAGGTGATGATTCAATAATTTCATGGCTGAAATTCGTCATAGTTGGCGCATTGTTCACCTTGTCAGGTATATTAACTTTATCACCACCATCACTGCCTCCACCGCCACAAGCACTTAATGCGGTGGTAACCGTTGCTATAAGGGCAACCTTTTTAAATTGAATTATTGTCATCTTATCACTCTTAGGTTTATGCAATATTTATCTGTTGTACATTTGAGCTACACTAGATAAATATTATTTTTAATTATTCCTTCATACTAAAGAGTCGACTGGTTAATGAATAGCCATTACATACGTATTCAAGACAGATTTATGACCTTTTATTTACTGTTTAGCGACGTTTTGTTGACGATTGATAAGGGAGTTATAGGCATAAAAAAACCGTGATAAATCACGGTTTTTACAACGAGATGTATTTACTACACCAATAGTAAGTTTGTTTGATTAGTTGGTTTTCTCAGTAATCGTTAACATAGGTCTTAATGGGTTAATTGCGTTCAATGTAAAGACATAAGTCGCTTCTTTAGTTACATCAAAAGTAATATCAGCACCGGGTAATGTTAAGGTTTTTGCTTCACTGGCGGTTAAGATATTATCATCAACAACACCGCCAACCGTAGAGTCTTCTTCCCAATCAGCAGAGGCAATTTTAAAATTATAGCTACGAACGGGTAATAACGTTTCTATTGTATAAATACCTGCAGTATAAGTTAGTATATAAGCCTCTTCGGTAGCCCATCCATTCATGTCGCCTTTAAGGTACATAGTACGTTCTTGGTAAGGGGCTGGCGCTTCGGTTACTGTTAATTTAGGCGCGGTGAAATCAGTCGCATCTAAAGTGAAGGTTAATATTTTATTTTCAGTCACTTCAATGGCAATATTATCTTCACCCGGTAAGGTTAATAATTTTTCTTCACCGATAACAACATCACCTTCGCCAGCAAAAGCACCCATAGTAGAATCGTTTTCCCAGCCATCTGACGCTATTTTAAAGCCATACTTTTTAGTGTTATCAATCAATGCATTTACCACGTAAGTGGTGTCGGTAAGTGCAAAGTCAAAGTTAGGTGTAGTTGACCAATCGTTCATGTCACCTTTTAAATACAAAGTGCGACCTGAATAAGGTACTGCATTCTCAATCGTTAATATTGGGGCACCTTTATTGGTGGCATCAAGTATAAATCGATAAGTACCCGCTGCAGCGGCAGTGAAATTAATGTTTTGAGCAACATCTTCACCAAAAACTAATGTGGTGGCGGTATCAAGTGGCACAACGGCACCTTCGGTGGCAATACCAAAATTAGTCGCATCAGTCCAGTTAGCATCAGCCACTTTAAAGGCATAGTCTTGCATTTCTAATGGATGTAAAGAGGTGTAGATATTTTCACCTTTATATACCATAGGAAGGGCATTAGCCCATTCGTTCATGTCGCCTTTAACATAAAGTACTTTGTCATAAGCAACTTCAATAACGGTTAACGTTGGTGCTTCAGTATCTGAAATATCTAAAATGAACTGGTAGTTACCGTTGTTAGGAATGGTAAGGCTAATGTTTTTACCTAGCTCTTCACTGGCAATCAATGTTTTACTTTCGCCAAATACGACTGTTTCATCACCTTCACTTGCGCCAAAGGCATTGATAACATTCCAATCTGCATCAGCAACTTTGAAATCATAAGCTGTCGCTGAGCCTGTAACTGCTAGTGCCATGGTGTAGACACCTTTAGAGTAAACAAATTTATTGCTGTCGTCTGTGGTTTCCCAGTCAATGAGGCCGCGTAAATAAAGTTCAGCTGCGCCATCAACAATAGTTGGCACTGCATTAGGGTCGGTTACACACTCGTCACCCGCTTCATTAGCAATAAGTGGCGCTTCACACTCTAAAGGTGCTGGTGTTGAGCCACCAGGAACAACTAAAGAGGCAAACGTTCGTGGGAACGGAAAAATAGTGGTTTCTTTTTCTAGTAAGAACAATTCACCGGTATTAACTGTGCTTATATCAACAAGAATATCATCTTCACCTGAAAATTTAACTGAACCAATAGCATCGTAAACAATAAAGTTAATACAATTAGGTGGATCGATAGTATTCATTACCCAATAGGCGCCAAAATTATCATCAATACCTGTCCACGCTAATGAAGAGCCCCAAGGTGTGGTCCCTTCAGGACGATCAAAATCTGCATAGGAGTTACAGTCAGCGTTATTCCAAGCGTGTAAACCGGCAAGGTTATAATCTATCGCGCTGCCATCAGTTGGTGTTTCAAATTGAAAATAAATAACTAATTCGTTTGCCGCTGGTGTGTAAGCTGGCACGGGCATAGTGATACCGTTAGAGCCATTAATCCATGCCTCTTTGCTCATTTCACAAAGTTGAGTATCAGGGTTGGCAACTTCAGGGTAATTACAGGGGGTAATAACTAATTCACATGCATTACCCATTTCGTTAATTGTTTCTGGTGACTTACACCAAAGAGGGGATTCAGTAACAGCATTACTTTCATCACTTCCTCCACAGCCTGCTAATACACTAACCAATACGGCTAACGTAGCAAACGATAATTGTTTCATATAACCAGTCATAAATGACATCTCCACTTAAATGTTGATAAGGTGCTAAGCCGTTATGTATATAGCAAACTTAGTACGTTGTTTTTATTTTAATAATTGTTATTGCTTTATATTGTTACTGTCACGTAATCAAAAAACGGTCTTAATCATCCATTAAAAAGTAGCTTCAGGTTATGTTGAATCTAATTTCATCATCCTTTCACTAGGGAACGATGTTATGCCGCGTTGACTATAAAACCTAATGCTGATGTTATGAATACGTATTCAAAGACTTGCAGTAATCTGCTTTTATTCTGACTTTTATTTTTTAATGCTATGTAATCAAAGGAAATAACGAGTTTGTTTGCTTTCTAAAACCATATTATTACTAAAGTTCACTGATGGGTAATCGGTTGTAACTGTGTAAAAAATGATTACTATGAAGTTGTCACCGTAAATCTTGAAACATAAATAGATAGGGAATATCTCATAAAAATAATTGACTCCAACTCGCTGTGCGTTATCAACCATAGTGCAAGTGTAAGTAGGGGCTTCTCGATAATACATATTATTAGGAATATGAAACAATGAACAAATTCAAGCCAAATATATTAACACTCAGCTTAATAGCTGCGGGTTTATCATTTGCTAGTGTTCCCAGTTTTGCTCAAGATGCTCAAGAAGAAGTAAAAGCGCAAACTGTTAACGTTAACAAACCAAAAACATTAGAAGAAAAAGAAAATGCAGTAGAAGTTATTGAAGTTAGAGGTTTTAGAGGCAGTATTATTAAGTCTTTAAACACTAAACGTTTTTCAGACACTGTCGTTGATGCGATATCAGCTGACGACATTGGCGGTTTACCCGATGTATCTATAGCCGACTCTTTAACACGCTTGCCAGGTGTTACCTCAGTACGAATCGATGGCCAATCAAGCGAGCTGAATATTCGTGGTTTATCAGGTGGCTTTGTATTTTCAACATTAAATGGTCGTGAACAAGTTTCAACAGCAGGTGGACGCTCAGTTCAGTTTGATCAATTTCCTTCAGAATTAATTAAGCAAGCGCAAGTGTATAAATCACAAAAAGCGTCGCTTATAGAAGGCGGTATTGCTGGTACTATTGAACTAGAAACCGCTAATGCACTAGATAATGAAAAAGAAACTAGTTTTCGTTTTTCTGCTCACGGAAATTGGAATGATGCCGCTGCTGGCAATGAAGATTCTGCTGACTTTGGTCGCCGCTTAACTGCTTCTTATCAAGCCAAATTCTTAGATGACACGCTTGGTCTTTCATTGGGTTACGCCGGTATGTTTCAGCCTACTGTATCGAGCCGTTTCGTAAACTATCAATTTGACGACCGAGATTTATCAGAAACATATGATGGCGGTCCAGAAAGTCTATTAGTTTCATCTGGCTTTGAAGTTAATGAACGTGGTGGTGAAGATAGTCGTGATGCTTTTGTTTTAGCGTTAAATTGGGAACCTCGTGATGATTTACGTTTCCAATTTGATGGTTTTCATTCAAAGTTTGACTCAGAAAAATGGGATCGTGGTTTACGTATATCAGGCATAAACAACATTGCCAGCCCAGGACAGTCTTTACTCTTAACCGATCCGCTTATTGCTAACGGCGCACTTATCGGTGGTACCATTGCTCGTAATCCTAATGGTGATGCCATTGCGCCACCTTATAAAGGGTCTGATCGTAGCTTAAATATTCAAACACAAGCCGATGATAATACGACGAACAGTGAATTAAGCTCATTTGGTTTAAAGGGTGAATGGGAAATTAATGATGATTTATTAATGACCGTTGATTTTGCCCATTCTCAAGGTAAAGAGACCAGCAAAGATCAAGTTATGCGTATGGCTTATTTTAAAGACTCTAGCGCAGCAACCCCTATTATTGATAACGACATCATCTTTAGCTATAAACTTAATGGCTTAGAAAACCCTGATTTAGCCTTTAACCAAGACTTTACCGATACCGACCACATGATGGTAACCAGTGCAGAGTCTTACCCAAGTATTGAGTCTAATGAATCAAATGCTGTACGTGTTGATTTCGCTTACCAACTTGAAAGTGACATCTTTAGTTCAGTTGAATTTGGTGCCCGTTTATCGGAGCGTGAATATGAATTGGGCCGTGGTCGTTTCTTATATGGTACTACCGACGCAAATATGCGTAATGGTCAATACATTACTTATTCAGGTACCGATGAGGAAGGTAACCCAATAGAAACAGAACGTTTTGCTCCTTTTCCGTTATCCAATGAAAATTCCACAGTAACGAGTATTAACGGTGACTTACCGGGTATGCCGAGTTTCTTAGCGGTTAATAACAACGATATTTTAAATGTTTGGATCCCAAATGTTGATCGTACGCCAGTACGTGACTGGAATCATAGCTGGACAATGACTCAAAATAATATTGTCGAAGAAGAAGTTACCGCAGCTTACGTACAATTAAACCTAAACGCTGAACTGTTTGGTTTACCGTTAAGCGGCAATGTAGGTCTTCGCTATGTTGGCTCTAAACAAAGCAGCACAGGTTTAGTCAATGTGGGAGCGGGTAATGGTGATGTAATTTATGATGATGTTGGCGGTACAAGCGACGAATTCCGCCGTGAAACAGTCAGCGAAAGTTACCATGATTTACTGCCATCTTTAAATTTGAATATTCAATTATCTGAAGACGACCAATTACGTTTTGCTTACTCAAAAGTTATGTCACGTCCAGATATGCCATCAATGGCTAACAGCGGTAACTTTAGGTTTAATTCAGCGGATGACGGTCGAAACTATATTGATTTAGACAGTTCAACTAGCCCGTCAATACGTCCGTTTTATGCAGATCAAATCGATATTTCTTATGAGCATTATTTCTCTGAAACCGATGGTGCGTTTGTTTTTGCTATTTGGAACAAAGACATTGAAAACATGCCAGGTACAACCACAGATAAGAATTTTGATTATCAGGCTAACGGTATTGCTGTACCAGCAATACCTGACAACAAGACACATGCTGAGTTCGATAGCGAGACAGGAGAGCCCATTGGCGAACCACTCGTTTGGGAAAATGGCACTTATTCACACGCCGCTAATAACGCAGAGGCGGGTTATATTCGTGGTATTGAAATTGGATATACGCAAACTTTTACCTTTTTACCTGATATGTGGAAAGGCTTAGGCGCTAACATCAATTTTTCTTACACCGAAAGTGAAATCGAACGTCCGTCAAATGTACCAGGTGAAGATGGTCAGCCAGGTCCAATCGAAGGTTTATCACCACGCGTATTTAGTGCAACACTTTTTTATGATTACGAAGATTTGTTCACCGCACGTGTTAGTGCGCGTCATCGCGCAGAATACTTGAGTCGTCAAATTGCGATCGGTGATTCACAATCAGCGTATTTCCAAGAAGAAACGATTATTTCTGCACAAATGTCGTATAACTTTACTGATAATCTACAAGGAGTCGTTTCTGTTGATAACTTAACAGACGAACCGAATATTTCTTACTTTGGTGATACTTCACGTACCGGAACAATTCAGTACTTTGGTCGCACGGTTTACTTTGGTATTAATTATTCAATGTAAATGAAAACTAAAGAAGGTGTGGTTGAATCCACACCTTTTTTATTTGTCGATAGTCATGGTAATTTTTTAAGCAGTAAAAATTAATGATAAATTCAGCCTACCCAGATAAAACAGCAGAAAGCACTTCCCCAAAAAAACTTAATATGGTGATTTTAGGTGGTGGTACTGCAGGTTGGATGACCGCTAATTTAATGGCTAAAAAGTGGCAAAACTACCCCGTTTCAATAACGTTAATTGAATCTCCTTCGCTTGGTGTTATTGGTGTTGGTGAAGGCTCTACACCACAATTAAAAAGTTTCTTTGACAAAATAGGTGTAACCGAAAAACAGTGGATGCCGCAATGCAATGCGACCTATAAAAATGGCATATTATTCAATGGCTGGTCAACACGAGTAGGTTTTGAAAGTTATTTTCATCCTTTTACTTCGCTTATCGATGCCCATACGGCTCCTGCCTTTGTCTATAACACTCACTATCGTCGTAAAGGCTTTAACGTCGATTGTCATCCCGATCGTTTCTTTTTGTCTGCACAATTAGCTAAACAAAAAAAATCTGCGGTTGGCGAATATAATTTTCCTTTCGATATTGGCTATGGCTATCACTTTGATGCCATTTTATTGGGGAAGTTTTTAGGAAAAGTTGCGCAGAAAAAAGGTGTTAAGCATATTTTGGCGCAAGTTGATGAGGTAAACGTAAATGATGCTGGCGACATTCAATCGTTAACACTTGATAACGGCGAGGTCATTGCCGGTGATTTTTTTGTTGATTGCTCAGGCTTTAACAGCCTACTTTTACAAAAAACATTAAAAGTACCTTTTATCAGTTTTAAAGATAACTTATTTAATGACAGTGCTGTGACCATCTCTGTAGCAAGAGATGAAAACGCTCAGCAAGGTCTTAACTCACAAACTATTGCTACTGCGATGAAATGTGGTTGGGCGTGGGATATTCCGCTAACTAACCGCACTGGAAATGGCTATGTTTATAGTTCGAAGCACTGCACTGGCGAACAAGCAGAGCTTGAGTTACGAGAAAAACTTTCATTGGTCGATGAAGCCATTGACGTTCGTCACTTAAAAATGAAAGTAGGGCGAGTTAAACAACATTGGCACAAAAACTGTGTCGCTATTGGCCTGTCGCAAGGCTTTATTGAGCCCCTTGAAGCGACTGCTTTACATTTTGTCCAAGAGAGTATTGAAGGTTTTATTGATGATTTTTCTCTTGGTGAATACAGCAATATTTATCAAGATAGATTTAATGAAAAAATGAATCATCGTTTTGATGGCATCCGCGATTATATTGTCGCTCATTATCGCTTAAGTTCGCGTGACGACACCGAGTACTGGCGAAAAAATAGCATAAATCCCAATATTTCTAACAATTTAAAGAAAATAGTACAGTGCTGGGTCGCGGGTGATGATTTAAACAAAGCCTTAGTTCAACCGGGTATGGTGAGTTTTTACCCGCCAGTTTCTTGGCATGCTATCCTTGCTGGTTACGGTATTTTTCCTGAGTTGTCACAAGACAAACGACTCGCCGAAAAATTTGGCGAGCAGGCTCTTGACGCAGCACATAAATATGACTTAGCGCATATAGACCAGTTTATTCAACGCTGTTCAGTAAATTTTGCTGATCACCAACAGTTTATTAATGACAAGCTCATTAATAAATAAAGTTATTGATAGGTATTCATATGAAAAACACGCGATCATCACTTTACGCTTTCCCCTTGCTTTTCTTATTAAGTTTCACACTTACTGCGCTATCAGGTTGTGGTGGTGGAAGCGCGAGTAACGATAAGCCTGTTGAGAAAACAGGTGTTGAAGCACCTGTTTTAATTGGGCCACAAGTTGCGGGTATTGCTGCAAAGGTTACCGAGCTGGCTGCCATTGGCAGCGCTAGTCATCAGTGCCATGGCGTTGAAAATAGTGCGCAATCATTACAGTTTTCGGAAATCTCTCAACAAGCGGGTATTACCTTTAGCCATTCAATGCCCGATGGTGATGGCGTATTAGGTATGTCTGGTGGTGTGGCTGCAGGTGATTTTGACAATGATGGCTGGGTAGATTTATACGCGATAGGTGGTGAAGGGCAAGCCAATGTTTTATTAAAAAATCAAGGTGATGGTACCTTTACTGACCGAGCTAGCTTTTCAGGTGTTGCTCAAAAAAATAAAGGCAGTGGTCCTGCTTTTGGTGATTTTAATGGTGACGGCTTATTAGATTTATTTGTTGGTGGTGTCGGTGGCGATGCGGCAAAGCTTTATGTTAATCAAGGAAATGAACAATACCTAGACATTACTGAAAGCTCAGGTCTGGTACTGCCGGGTAATAATTTTTCAGGCACTTGGGCTGACTACGATAAAGATGGTGACCTTGATTTGTTTGTTCCTCATTGGACCGAAGAACGTAGCGGTTACTTTGCCTATTTTTGGCGGAATAATGGCGATTCAACCTTTTCAGATGTCACCTTTGAAGCCGGTATAAAAAATACCAGTAATGCCGATAAAACCTTAACCGCAACATTCTCTGATATTAATAACGATGGTTGGGTTGACCTACTCTTAGTGACAGATTATGCGCAAACCCGTCTTTACAAAAACAATAAAGATGGCACGTTTACCGATATCACTGACCATGAAGTGATAACAGATAATACCGGCATGGGCTCAGCAGTAGCGGACTACGACAATGATGGCGACTTAGACTGGTTTGTTAGCGCAATATCTTATCGAGACGAACCGGCAAAGTTAGGTTGGCTGTCTCCGGGCAATCGCTTTTATCAGAATCAGGGCGATGGCACTTTTCTTGATAAAACAGATGAGCTTGGTGTTCGTCATAGCTCTTGGGCATGGGCGACTTGTTTTAGTGATTTTAATAACGATGGCTTACAAGATTTATTTGTTGTTAATGGTATGTATGGCGAAAATATTGAAAAAATGTTTTTAGACGACCCTTCTCGACTCTTTCTTGCTAATGGCGATGGTACTTTTAAAGAGTCATCCATCGATGTCGGTATTGATGACAAGTCGATGGGGCGAGGCTTAGTATGTTTTGATTATGACAAAGACGGTGATCAAGATATTTATATTGCTAACCATGATGAGCCACCTAAGTTGTTTTGTAATAATGGCGGCAGTAAGACGGGGCAGAATAACTTTATCAATATCAAATTGGTTGATGCAACCAGTAATTCACAGGCCCTAGGGGCAAGGATATATGTCAGTAGTGGTGATATTCGTCAAATGCGGGAATTAAAATCAGGAACAAATTATGTCTCACAAAATCCGGTTGAAGCACACTTTGGTTTAGGTAAATCGTCAATAATAACCCGTATACGTGTTGTGTGGCCTGATGGCGAAGAGTCAGTGATCACTCAAGTAGCGGTCAATAAATTTGTAACTATCGAGCGTATTTAGACGCTATTGACTAATTATTTAGTCGCGAGCCAATCATTGTTAGAATCAAAATAAGTATAAAAATAATAAGTAGACCTTATGATTAAGTCGAGCAAAATGAAAATAATAAAAAAAATTATCCTGCCACTCATGTTAAGCCCATTATTATTAACGGCTTGTGGTGGTTCAAGTTCAAGCAGTAAAAATGAAGTGATTGTTGCCGCGCCAATAACAATAACACCTGAGCGAAGTGGACAGTCAGTTGCAAGACAGTGGAATGAAGTTTTACTGCATGCAATACGAAATGACTATGCGCGCCCTACAGTACATGCTCGAAATTTATTTCATATTTCATCAGCAATGTTCGACGCTTGGTCTGTTTATCGCCCGCAAGTGAAGCCTTTTTTATGGGGCAATAATGTTGCTGGGTTTAATTGTCTTGCACAATCCGTTGATTTGCCAATCGACATTATTCCTTTTCAAGAGCAAGCGATAAGTTTCGCCAGTTATAAAATGATCAAACATCGTTTTCGCTTATCACCTGGAGCCAATAATATTATTGCCACAGCCGATGCTTTAATGACGCGCTTAGGCTTTGATGTTGATGATACTTCTGTAGACTATGCTAATGGTTCAGCTGCAGCTCTTGGTAATGCTATCGCCCAATGCTATATCAATTTTGGCTTACAAGATGGCGCTAACGAACAACAATTTTACAGTAATCGCCATTACCAATCGGTTAACCCTGTGTTAGCTTTGGGAACTGGCCAGTCGGGTAACCCGACTATTGTTGACTTAAATCGCTGGCAACCCCTCTCTATTCAGGGATATATTGATCAAGCAGGAAACCCTGTTGACGATATGCCTGAATTTCTAAGCCCAGAATGGGGACAAGTTGTTCCATTTTCTTTATCTGCAAATGACAAAACTGTTTTTACCCGTGATGGATTTGACTATCAGGTTTATCATGATCCAGGGATGCCGCCGTTAATAGGTTCAGATACAGCGGATTTATATAAGTGGGGCTTTTCGTTAGTCGCGATATGGTCAGCTCATTTAGATGAGAACGATGGTGTTGAATGGGATATATCGCCAAAAAGTATCGGTAACATTAATAGCTTTCCAACAACTTTTTCTCAATATAATGAGTTTTATAATCAACTTAACGGTGGAGATACTAGTGCCGGTTATACCCTTAACCCAGTAACTAGCCAACCTTACCAAGAGCAGATAGTGCCTCGTGGTGACTATGGCCGAGTACTCGCCGAGTTCTGGGCAGACGGTCCTGAATCTGAAACACCGCCGGGTCACTGGTTTGTCATCCTAAATACCGTTAGCGACCATAATTTACTTGAAAAACGTTGGGCGGGTACTGGCGAAATATTAGGTCATTTAGAATGGGATATAAAAAGCTACTTTGCCATGGGGGGCACTATGCATGACGCGGCAATCGCAGCTTGGGGAATCAAGGGGCGCTACGATTATATTCGACCTGTTTCAGCCATTCGTGCAATGGCCGACCTAGGACAAAGTAGCGATGAGCAGTTACCTTCTTATCACCTTAACGGAATTCTTCTTGTTGATGGTTACATCGAACTTGTTGGAGCGAACGATGCATTAGCAGGGGACAATAAGCAAAATGTTGGAAAAATTAAAATTTATGGCTGGAAAGGCCCCGATTACATTAACAACCCCGCTACTGATAAAGCCGGTGTTGATTGGATCTTAGCTGATAATTGGTGGCCTTATCAGCGTCCTTCTTTTGTAACCCCACCTTTTGCCGGTTATGTATCTGGGCATTCTACTTATTCTAGAGCCGCTGCCGAATTAATGACCGCAATGACAGGTTCACGATACTTCCCTGGCGGAATGAGCGAATTTGACGTCGTTGCCAATGAGTTTTTAGTTTTTGAACAAGGGCCAAGTGTCAATATGACCCTGCAATGGGCGACTTATCAAGATGCTTCTGATCAATGTAGTCTGTCACGTATTTGGGGAGGTATTCATCCACCTGCCGATGATATTACCGGTCGCTTAATTGGTGAGAAAATAGGTAAAAATAGTTTTGAATTTGTACAAGACTATTTTAATCAATAACCTTTAATGCGACTGCAAATAATAAAAAGAGAATAATAAAAAATGTTGGCCATTCAAAAAAACCTTAGTAAATCTTTCTATATGCTATTGAGCCTACCCGCAACAGCGATGGGGTTTGCTTTATCAGTACAGATATCAGCGCTTAGCTGGATATTAACTACTCAATACGGTCTTGATATTCATCAGGTTGGCTTAGTGTGGGCCGCAGGACCTATTGCGGGGATTTTAGGACAAGTTATAGTTGGTATTATTAGTGATAATGTTTGGTTTTGGAATGGCCGTCGCCGTCCGTTTATCCTCATCGGTGGTGTGTTAGCCGCTATGATGTTATTGGCTTTACCCAATATTGATATTGTTTCTTCATCACTTGGCATCTCAGGATTGCTCGGCGTAGCGATTGCTGTTGCGTTAACCTTAGATTTATCGATAAATATTAGTTTTAATCCAACACGTGCCATTATCGCGGATGTAACCCCTGAAGGTGATGCTCGCACTAAAGGTTATACCTGGATGCAAACGGTATCAGGCTCTTTTGGTGTATTGGCTTATGCGGTTGGTGCTACGTGGGGGAACTTTATACTTATTTATTTAGGCGCAGGATTAGTGTTTTTTCTATCAATATTAGCACCTTTTTTTATTAGTGAGCCCAAAGAATTATTAGTAAGTCAACGCGATGTTGTTCAAGAGAAAGTTTCGTTTACAATGGTATTGATGAATATAAAACCCTTGTGGGGCTTCATTATTTACGATATTTATGCAATGGCTTTACAAATATCAGGTATAAAAACCGATCATTACTGGGCTGAAGTTATTGCGGCAATCATTACCTTGTATTTTGTTGTTATTACTTTATTTGCTAAAGAGAGTCGCAGTGATAATAGCATTGGTTTTAGAAAAGTATTAGCCGCTCATTCCTTCAGTTGGATTGGCGTACAAACGATGTTTGTTTTTATTATTGCTTTTCTTCAAGACAAAATGCCAAGTTTGTCAGACGATGATTTAGGCAAAGTTATCGCGATGAGTTTTCTTATTTTAAGTGCAGTGTCTGCTTTATTACCGGCATTTGTGCTTGAACCGATCGCTAAAAAAATAGGACGAGTCAAAACCCATACCTATTGCATCGCCAGTATGGCTGTTGGTTATGGATTAGTCGTCATGTTTGGAGATGTAAAAGAAGTGCTTTACTTACTTATGGCGCTATTAGGAATTGGTTGGTCTGCTATTATTAGTTTACCGTTTGCCATTATGTCTGAAAAGGTTGAACAGTCTCGTATGGGCTTATATATGGGCCTATTCAACTTGTCTGTTGTATTACCACAGTTGTTAGTCAGCTTAGCGATTGGTTTATTCATCAGTAAAGTTGCCGATAAAAGTGTAGTGTTTCAAATTAGTGCTATTGCACTCGCTATTTCAGCGTTGGCTTGGACGAAAGTACAGGAACATTCAAAAGCTTAATTCAGACAAAGATAAGCTTATAAAACGATAAGTATTAAAAGACTTATCGTTTTTTGTATCGATTTAATAACAGCAATTAAAGATTCTTTTCGTTTAATTATTAGCCCTCTATAGACAAGTGCCCCCAATTTAAATTATAAAATGTGCAACGTTATACTTTAGGAATTAAGATGAAATTTTTTCAACCGCTAGCTTTATTATTTTTTTGCTCTGTAATGGCTTTTAATGTTCGTGCCGATATTAATGAAAATACCACCATTAACGACATTCATCAGCAAATGCAAAGTAAACAATTAACCAGCGAACAATTGGTGCAATTCTATTTAAAACGCATTGCGACATATGATGACAAAGGAATGACGCTAAATTCAGTGGTGCAATTAAATAAAAATGCCCTCAAGCAAGCTAAAGCACTTGACCTTTATTTCCTTAAAAATGGCTTTAAAGGCAGCTTGCATGGTATTCCTATTCTGCTTAAAGACAATATAGATACTACTGATGGTATGGCAAACACAGCAGGTTCAACTGCTTTAGCCAATAATTTTCCAGATGATGATGCTTTTTTGGTTAAGCAACTCAAAGAAGCTGGCGCGATTATCTTAGGAAAAACCAATCTAAGTGAATGGGCAAACTTTCGCTCAACTGCTTCATCAAGTGGTTGGAGCGGTTTATATGGACAAAGTAAAAACCCTTACGATATAACAACTAGTCCTTGTGGCTCTAGTTCAGGTTCTGGTATTGCTGCAGCGGCTCACTTTGCTACGGTAACAATTGGTACTGAAACTGATGGTTCAGTGACTTGTCCAGCGGCAATAAATGGTGTTGTTGGAATAAAACCAACCTTAGGTACCGTTAGCCGCGACGGTATTATCCCCATTGCGCATAGCCAAGATACAGCGGGTCCTATGGCGAGGAATGTAACCGATGCGGTTATTTTGTTAGCGGCAATGGTAAAAGCAGACCCAAGTGATCAAGATGTAATGTCTTCAACGATAGATTACCTCTCACACTTAAAGCTTGATGGTCTTAAAGGTAAGCGTATCGGTATTGCTCGAAATCTAATGGGTTATCATCAAGGGCTAGACAATGTTTTTAGTCAGGCAGTGCAAGACCTTAAAAGCCAAGGTGCGGTGATCGTAGACGACGTTAATTTTGAAAACAAAGATCAGTGGGGCGATGCTGAATTTGAAGTGCTGCTTTATGAATTTAAAGACGAGCTCAATAAGTATCTTTCAAAAACAGCACCAGGCATGCCCAAATCACTCAGTGAAATGATTGAATTCAATAAAATAAATGCTGATGTTGAAATGAAATATTTTGGACAAGAAATATTTTTGATGGCACAAGCTAAAGGGGATATTACTGATAAAGTTTATCTTGATGCACTCGCTAAAGCGAAACGTTTAACACAACAAGCAGGTATTGATGCGTTACTTGAAAAGCACAATCTTGATATGATTATTGCCCCAACTACAGGACCCGCGTGGAAAATTGATTGGGTTAATGGCGACCATTATTTAGGTGCTGCATCTTCTGCTGCGGCAATATCAGGTTACCCTCATATTACGCTACCTATGGGCTATGTACATGGCTTACCTGTTGGGTTATCAATGTTTTCTGGCAAGTTACAAGAAGGTATCTTGATTGAAGCTGCTTTTGGTTATGAACAAGCGACTCAACATCGCGTTGCGCCAAAACTACAGTAATTATCTCTGGTAAATTAATAACAAATAGATGAAGTAAATAATGCAAATGTACGGTCTATATTTTTAGTACAAACATTTACTTCATCTAAGAGTTTAAAATTATGGTTGATAACAAAAAATATATACCTGTCATTGTCACTTTGCTTTTCTCGATGCTTTTTATTAATAACGCTTTTGCCGAGCAGACTTCAATAAACGTTGGGCCTAAAGTGGGTGATAAAGCACCGGCTTTAACAGTAACAGATATAAAAAAATCAGTGGTTAACATTACTGACCTAACCGCGGAAAAAGGATTGATCATCTTATTTTTTCGTTCAGCTGACTGGTGTCCCTTTTGTAAACGCCACTTAATTGAATTCAATGAATATGCTGATAAATTTAAAGCGTTAGGTTACGGTGTTGCTGCTATTTCTTATGACAGTACTGACATCTTAAATGGTTTCTCTAAAGCGCATCAATTAACCTATCCTTTGTTGTCAGATCAAGCGGCGGCGACGGTAAAAGCCTATGGTATTCTCAATAAAGATTACCAAATGGGCGATGATAATTATGGTATTCCTTATCCTGGTGTTGTGATTATTAACCCCGCAGGGACTATCGATTATAAATACTTTTTTGAAGGTTATCGCAAGCGTGTAAAGTTTGTCGATTTATACCAGCAGTTAAGTACCATCAAATAAGCGATAGATTTTCATAGTATTAAGCCTCTACTTTTTAAAATTTAAGAAATAGAGGCTAAACAATAATAAATAGATAATAATTGAAAAAAATGTTTACTTTCACGTTTAAGCTGTTTATAATTGTCTTGTTAATTATCCCCCTCTCGTTTATTTAACCTATTATCCCTTGTTATTAGTACTTGTGATAATCAATGTTATGTCTTTCCCTTTCACAGTCAGTCATCACTCAAATTACTAAGCCTAAATTGTTGTCTGAGGTTATCAAGATCCATTATTTCTTGATCAGATATTTATAAATATCTAAACGTTTTCACACAGTAATATGGCTTTTATTATTAATGCGCAGCAGCGCAAATTAAAGAGTTTTATTATGTCTTATACATATAAAGGAATGATTTATTCAATTAAATCACCTATTAATTTCATTTCAGTTAACAAACATAATGTTGTTGTTAACGATCAAAATGGTACTAAGTTAATCAAGTTTGGCAATAACACCGATTCTAAATGTTTTTTAGAATGGATATACCAAGCTTAATAACAAGATAAACCCTCAATTCAACACCATGAATTGAGGGAATGATTAAAGTCGAATCTTAGCGGTATAACCACTAAGCTTCGGCTAAATTGCTACTTTTACTTCACTTCAATTATTCACTCCCCTGATTTATCCGATTTGGCTAATCTAGCTACAAGATTTTTTGCAATTTCTTTCAAGATTTATTAAATTATATTTATCTACAATATCAATAAATGATTAAGTTATCCTATGTTACGATTTTGATGCTAGGGTGTTTTACTTAGCTATTCTCTAGCCGATGGCTTCGTTAACTGATATTAATAAAGATTAAGTTAACGAATTAAGACAAAGGAACAGCATAAATGAACAGTGTTAAGCATGATGGTCTCGACTTTATCCCTTCAAAGGTTGTCTGCATTGGCCGAAATTACGTCGAGCATATTGAAGAACTAAACAATGAAGTTCCCGCAGAGCCGGTCGTTTTTATTAAGCCTAACTCCGCCATCTCTAATGAGATAGAAAACCATCAATCTGATGAAATACACTATGAAGGTGAGATCAGTTTTATTATTAAGAACAATAAAATCTCTGGTATAGGCTTTGGCTTAGATCTGACAAAAAGAAAACTTCAAAATGTACTTAAATCAAAAGGTCTACCTTGGGAGCGAGCTAAAGCTTTTGATAAATCGGCCGTATTTAGCAACTTTGTTAACTGTGATGGTGATTATAAAAGTTATAAGATGGAGTTATTTATAGATAACCTTCTTATACAATTCGCTAATTACCCACTGATGATTAACAAACCTGAAATGTTAATCACTGATATACAAAGTTTCTTACCCCTTGAAGATGGAGATATTATTATGACTGGCACGCCTAAAGGTGTGGGCATTATCAATTCGGGGCAGTTATTTACCGCTAAAATATATAAAAATGAAGAAATTATTATTGAACAATCTTGGCTTGTTCAATAACTTTACAGGCGCTAGATAAAAAGGGCCATTAAACTTAGCGTGTCAGTATTATTACCTGTTTTATAACCTTAGTTAAAATTAAGTAAAATGCACGTTTTATGAAATTAATTCAGCAAGAATATGCGAGATAATGATCATCGTTAACTTAATTTTATCAAGCACTTAAGTTACAAGTACCCGTAATGCACTTAAAGACTATATACCTTTGTCGAGGGGGTGGGGCATAGGCTAAATACAAGCGTGTTATAGCTCTAATTGATAAATTTAGCCTTTGTGTGATAAAAATATTATTAGTGCTTTATTTTTTTGTCAAACTTGTAACCTTTATCTTGTGTGTAACATCTAAAATAGTATCGAGAGTTAACGGGGAATCCCTTTGATCGCGTTAATCTAATCATTTCCCTATAACTGAAGACTTTATGAACAATGAACCACTAAAAAAACCTTATTCAGACTTACGCCTTGCTGCTATGGCGCCTAATACATTGTTGGGAACACTGCTGAAAATTACCGGGCCTTTTTGGGATAAGTTATTAGGGATAAGTAAACTGCGCAGGGTTTATGAGTCTTGTGAATTATCTGGATTAAACAAACAAGAATTTTCACAAAAATTACTCGATGGTTTAGGTGTTCAGGTTTCTGGTGTTGATGGTGTTTTGGCAAAAATACCGCAACGTGGCCGTTGTATTATTGTCTGTAACCATCCTTATGGCATGATTGAAGGGGTTATTGTTGCGCACTTATTAACCGAAGTTCGTGCTGATACTAAGGTCATGGCAAACGTCGGTTTAACAATATTTAAAGAAATTAAAGATTACTTTATCTTTGCTAATCCACTAAAGCCTAAAGCTTTGATCAATGGCTTAGCAATAAAACAATGTTTTCGACATCTCGAAAAAGATGGCTTGTTAGTCATATTTCCTGCAGGGCGTGTTTCTTTTTTTCAAGCGGATAAACAACGAATTGCCGATGCTGATTGGAATCGACTCGCAATTAAGCTTGCCACAAAAACAGACTCGCCTATCTTACCTGTTTTTATATCAGGTGCTAATAGCAAGCTTTTTCATAATATGGGTAGAGTTTATTATCGTTTTCGACTACTAATGTTAGCGCATGAAATGTTTAAATTACAAGCACATAACATCGCTTTAAAAACCAATAATCTGCTCACCATAAAGCAACTTAATGAATTTAATGGTACTAAAAGAATGAATGATTTTGTCCGCTTACAATGCTATTTAAATGATGATAACTATTTTAGCCCTTGGCTTGAGCATGAGCAAAGAACATCATTTGAAGCGGTTATTCCTATGGTGGATAAAAAATTAATGATAAAAGAGCTTGCTCAACTGCCTGAAATACAACACTTATTAGATTTTAAGTCATTTTCTGTCTATTATGGTTATCAACAACAAATTCCGCATTGTGTAGAAGAAATCACTCGATTACGAGAAATAACGTTTAGAACTTTAGATGAAGGGAGTGGTGAAGCGTGCGATACCGATAA
Source organism: Colwellia sp. MB3u-55 (assembly GCF_014076785.1). Taxonomy (NCBI): domain Bacteria; kingdom Pseudomonadati; phylum Pseudomonadota; class Gammaproteobacteria; order Alteromonadales; family Colwelliaceae; genus Colwellia; species Colwellia sp. MB3u-55. Next base: position 8,136 of record NZ_JACGUS010000076.1, on the reverse strand, counting down.
ATTTGATGCAACGTACATGCATTTATTTATTTTTGATCATAAAAATGAAGAGATTATTGGTGCCTATCGAATAGGACAGACCGACCTTTTACAAAACAATGGCGATGTATCACAACTTTATCTTGCGCAAATGTTTGATTTTGCGCCTGAGTTTATTAATCAACAACAACCTTGTTTAGAAATGGGCCGCTCATTTATCATTGCTGCGCACCAAAACAGTTTTCATGGCTTATTGTTATTATGGAAAGGCATTGGCGCTTTTGTCTGTCAAAACCCACATTACCGAACATTGTATGGCACGGTATCATTAAGTAAACTATATGATCCTCGCTCAGTTGCCTTAATTGATGAAATTATGGTGACAGATAAAGAGGGCGTTAGCGCTAAAAAATCCTTTGCCGGGCAACTTCATCCAGAAGTAAAAGACTTTATTAGTGCAGCACCTGTCTCGTTAAATCAGTTGTCGGCCTTAGTGATGGGCATCGAAGAAGACGGTAAAGATGTCCCGGTATTATTGAAACAATATTATAAGTTAGGGGCTAAATTTCATTGCACGGGCATAGATGTTAATTTCAATGACACGCCAGGCTTGTTGCTTAGTGTTAATTTACCAGCTGCACCTGACAAGCTATTAAAACTTTATTTAGGTTCATCTAAAACCGCGTATATAAATTATGATAAAAGTGATGAGCTAAGTGCCATTTGAGAATAATAAATATTAAGCGAATTCAATACTCTCTTCTTTTGGAGACAAAACTGTGTGAGATTTTTGTACAACATTATCAAAGTACTCAAAACAAATTTCACTTTCTTTAGCGAAATGATTTTTTATTGATAAGTGAGAGATGCTGACTGTTCTCGCATCTTCTCTTTGCATATTAACCGCATACTTACCGTCTTTTTCTGTTGAAAAATGAAAGTCTTTGTGTTGATTTGATAATGATTCGTTACCATTAACGGACTGTTCAAAGCGATATTTTCTCATTTGGCTGACATCAATAAAATCAAGACTTGATGATGTTATTGGTAAGTCAGCCTTACCATCTACGCTTACCTCAATAAGTTGTTTACCATTCCACTTTACGCAGTGAATTTTGGGTTTTTGAATCGATAAATCTTCAGGAAATATGCACAGTTGAAAAGGTTGGAAAACCTTTAGGTCCATAGTTTCTAATTGCTTAATAACACTCGTTTGGTTTTGCAGTAAAGAAAGAATAAGTTGCCCACGACTGATCACGTTATCGTGATTATTTGTGGGTGCTTGGTAATTATTTAATAAAGCGAGTGATAAGCCTTTTTTGCTGACAGCTATCCAGGTACCAGCACCAACAGGGTCTACAGGATAAATAGCGCCATTTATTGGATAATATTTAGGGGGTGTAGCTAACAAGCGAGAACGTTGTTCATCACGATTGAAAAATAATTCATAACCATTATCATTGAGTAAATACGTTAAGGTACACATTTAATTAACCACAGATAAAAGTTTGTTTTTACTTTTTACATCAGTAGGTTGTTCATTACACTCTCTTAAAAAAGTTGCAGTAGCAGGCGCTAAGCCAAAGTCTTGGGGTAACTCGGTTGCTTGTAGCGCATTTTTTTGAACAAAAGTTATCTGGGCAATCATCGCATAGTGATGAACAGCATGGCTGCCGACAAAAACTAATTCTCTAGCAACAGAGGTTTGTAGTTTTTGCACATTTTTATTGGTTACCGAGACTTCTGTCGCTAATGTTATCGCTTGATTGAGTTCGTCTTCGGACATGCCTTGAATCCAATTCGCTATTTCATTTAATTTAGCGATAGCAAGTTCAGGAGACAACTCTATTTGGCCACCACGCACCCTAAGATCATAGTTAATCAAGTTATTTTCAATACCTGACATTATTGCTAAATAATGATCAATAATATGTCGCATATGAGTGCCTGCAGAGCTGATAAAGTTAGGCTGAACGATTTGCGTATAATTTTTTTTAGAGACAGTATTAAGATACAACTGACCTTGTTCAATAATTTCCAATTGACTGATGATCATTCTTTTTAAATTTCCAATAGTAGAATTAATAAAATGAACTATTTAGACGTTCGACTCTTTAAGATAGCTTGTATAAGATCTTCTGGGACCTCAGGGCTCTGCTCCGCGCTAATAAACCCTGCTTGAGAAAGACGAATGGCTTTTTTGTAGCCCTCTAAATAATCTCTGCATTCTGGGCACATACTTAAGTGCAGTTTAAATTTAAAGCTTTCAATGTAAGATAAATTACCGTCATGAAAATCATATAGAAAGTTGTCAACCTCTTCGCAGGTCAACATACCTGGCATGTGCTGGGTTATTAATCGTTTAATCATTAACATATCAGTTTACCTTCCAATTTTTTTCTGCGCTCTTTATGTCTTCCTGTTCTAAAATAGCTTTTAAAAGTAACCTAGCTCGGTGTAATTGAGTTTTCACTGAAGCTTCAGATATTGCTAAAATTTCAGCCGTTTCTTTGGTACTTAGTTCTTGGATGTCTCTAAGCAGTAAAACGTTACAATATTTTTCAGGAAGTTGGTAAATAATATTATTAAGCGATAATTTTGTTTCACCTTTTTCAAATAGCATTTCAATATTATTATTTAGGTTATCGTTTAAGCTATGGCCTAAACTATCGGCAAATTGCGTACGCTCTCCATAGTCATTGTATTGCTGATAAAATGTTTCTATTGAAGTGGTGTTTTGCCTTTTTCTTTGTCGAAGCATCATTAGCGCTTCATTTACCGTAATACGGTGCAGCCAAGTCGACAGGTTTGAATTTTTTTTAAAGGATGTGATGTTGTTAAAAACTTGAATAAAGGCTTTTTGTAAGCACTCTTGTGCATCGTCATCAGTGGAAAAAAAACGCCATGCAAGGGTATACATTTTTGCGCTGTATTGGCGTACTAATGCCTCGTAAGCGAAAGCATTATTATTGATCAGCCCCTCAACTAGTTCATCTTCTTTATCAATATCTTGGCTTAAAGTAGCGGAAGATTGTTTTTTCAAAAAAGTTGTAACCTTTTTAATTTTAGCGCATCTACTAACTAAGTTAACGAATAATTAATTGAAAATCACTCTTTAATTTTATGGCTGTTTTTTTAGTGTCATTTTTGATAAAGAATAAACATTGAAAACACAGTTAATAGGCCTTAGCCTTGTTAAATAAAACTAAAAAATTGATGGTTAGTCCTACTCTTTTTAAGGATGTATTTAGTACCAGTATTTTGAGGGCGGCTACTAAAAAAAGTGCAGGTTTGAATGATTTGTTAACACTTAACGAAGCTTAGAGTTAGCGTTTACATTTCTGATGGTATCACTAGCAACAGCCCCCTTTTTTCTGTCATTAATGTTCACGAGAATAGTCGCAGCCGTTACGGTACATTGGGATGATGGCTGGTAAGCGATAACAGACTCAAGTGCACTTTTACCCATGAAAGAATTATTGACCTCTGATAAGTTAGTTATCGTAAAAGAAGTACTACAAAGCACATTTATTATGCGAGGACTTTAACTATTAATAGATAAAAAGTGTTAACAGGAAAAATTGTTTACGGGTACCTAATTACTGTAATTAAGTTAAAAGATAAGATGCTCTACTTTGTCTCTATTGCGTAATATAAAGCATTGTTATTGAGTCGTCATAATTCCCAATAACTTACTTTTGCATTTCATGGCTTGCATAAATTTTTTCTATTGAGCCATTTTGTTTTAATTCTTTGATCACTTTATTTACCACATCTTTTAGTGACTTGTCTTTAAAAGCCATATTAGAGTAGGTAAAGGGCCATAAATAATGTACGGTAAAATTGTTACGGGCTATGCTCGCTTCATCACTATAATATTTATTCTTTAAATCATACCAAAATATGTTGATATCACCGACTCTAATCACCTTTTCTCCAGAAAGCATCAGTAGAGTGGTATCTTTAGGGTGGGCATGCTCTGAATATTTTGTATTTTCTTTTGCTATATTCTTAAATTGTTCACCAAGCAGCTCTGTGGCTCCTTGGTATGCGGCAATAGACTTTCCTTGCAAGTCACTTATATTATTAATAATTAACTGAGCTGACTTTTTCGAAACTGCTACATCTCTAAAGCGAAACACTGGCTCTGATAAGTAGGCTTTTACTTTTGAACTGGGAAAAATATTAGAAGCAACATCAATTGACTTACCATAGTTAATTTCATGTAATATCCGGTTATTACTCATGGGGATGTATTGCACTTCATATTGTGGCAGCTCTTTGAATATTTCATCAATGATTTCAACAAATAAGCCTCGTGTGCCTTTTTCAATAAAATAAGGAGGAAAGTTACCGACACCCACTTTTATGACTTGCTGCGCCGTTGACACCGTTGAGAATAAAAGTAGATAGGTAAAAAGTAGGCCACTTAATATTTTTGACATGAATATAACACCACAACTAATTGTTCATTGATTAAGAGTGTAGTTAAATAATAGTAAATAAGGTAATTTAAATCTGTTGATATTATTAATCTTTTATTAATAGATTACAGCAAGTTTTAGGCTTTTAGTTGGCGGTGAATCATAATCGCGTGCATCATACTAAGCCGCGTTTATTCTCTTAATCGCGCGATCTGCTACCGACATCATTCAGTGATTTCTTATCAACTAAAATAAACTCGCTATTTAGTCTGCCATTACCCTATAAAGCTTAGCTATAACAGCGTAGGATAACACTACTTTAGATAAAAACTTAGGTTTGCACTTCAGGTGCACTAACATAAATAATTATGCAACTAACAGCAAAAGCATCACTTACTAACGCTTTACTTATTTCTATTTGCACACCGCAGTTTAAAGGTGATGAAGCAACAGAATCACTTGCAGAGCTTGCGCGCTTAGTGACAACGCTTGGTTTCAAAGTCGTTGGCACTCAGTCTCAAAAGCAGAGTTCGACTAAGAAAGTTAATGTACTGGGCTTGGGAAAATTAGCAGAAATAGCTCACCTTACGGGTAACCAGGGTGTCGTTGAAGGCTTGAATGACGCTGATGATTTACTCGATGAAACTGACATCTCTGCTGTACCTTCAGATATTCCATCAGAAAACCTGCCCTTTGGTTGTGCAGATGTCGTAGTCTTTGATTGTGACTTAAGTCCATCTCAACTGCGTAACGTCGAAAATCAGTTAGGTGTAGAGGTGTTTGATCGCACCGGTATTATTATTGAAATATTTAGTCGTCATGCCCGTACTAAAACAGCAAAGCTACAAGTTGAAATTGCTCGTCTTAATTATGTAGCACCACGACTTCGTGAAACATCATGTGGTGATAAAGAACGTCAGATGGGTAAAGGTGCTGGTGAAACAACGCTTGAACTTAACCGCCGAGCAGTACGCGACCAATTAGCCGATCTTAAACGCGAGTTAGTCAGTGTTCAACATGAAATGAAAGGCCGACGTACTCAACGTTCTGAGCTTTTTTGTGTGGCATTGGTGGGGTATACCAATGCGGGTAAATCATCAATGATGCGAGCGATTACCGGTAGCGACGTTGTTGGTGAAAACAAACTTTTTGCAACGCTTGATACCACCGTTCGTGCACTATACCCAGCCACACAACCACGGATATTAGTGTCAGACACGGTAGGGTTTATTAAAAAGTTACCGCATGATTTGGTTGCCTCATTCCATTCAACCTTAGCTGAAGCTCATGATGCTTCGTTGCTCTTATATGTGGTTGATGCTTCTGATGCTTCCTTTCGTTCACAACTCGATGTTGTGCACGAAGTACTGGCAGAAGTGGGTGTTGAAGACAGTAAAAAATTACTGGTACTCAACAAATCTGATCAACTTAGTATTGAGCAACAACAAGCTCTGATGGAAGAGTTTCCTGATGCTATGATCACCTCTACTCGAAATTCTCTTGATATCACTAAGCTGCATAAATATATTGTTAACGCAGCGCAGGACGATATGATTGAAGATGAGATTATTATTCCTTATACCGCGAAAGGTATCATAGGTGAAATTCGATCGAGCATGAGTGTTACTAAGGAAGATTATGAGTATAGTCACATTAAACTTACAGTACGCTCAAACGCGATTGATTTAGAGAGATTAAAAAAGCGCATGCAGAACTTATAAAGTGATGGCTGTTCTGTTCATTAATTTGAGCCATTTCTCTGGTGAACTTGGTGATTTATTGCTGAGTCATTGATGTTCTAGCATTATACACGGATAAATATTTAAAAAATCTAAGGTTTTACGAATGTATCAGTATGGTGTTTGAAGGTTAATTCATTTGAGTTATATCAATCAAGTAACCATTGGCTCTATACTGATTTTATTTTCGAGCCACTTTATCTGTGTGGCTTCATGGTCACGTTTAAAAGCATAGTTTTTATTGGCGACTTCAATATTTACACCTGAAAGTATTGACTGATATGCTGCTAGCTCAAAAGCCTCTAAATGCTCATTGATATTATTCGATTTTTCTAGCCATTCTTTATTGAGTTTACCTAATAAGTATAAGTGCTTCTTTAATGCATGGGTAATACGGTCTATCTGTTTAGTATTTTTGTTATCTAGGTCCTTAGTCTTTTGTAATAATTTATATATTCTAGGTAAGCGCCTAATTATTTTATAGTTTACTTCATCTGCACTTATTCTTAATTCTTCGACAGTATTGGGCCAATAATTGAAATTTAAATAGGTAATTGCTCCAGAGGCTGAGCCAAGAGTGCCTATATGAACAGAACCTCCTGTGAGTACTCGAGTACCAAACAACTTTCCATCCGCTTTGCCATTAGCGATATTACCCACCCATAAATCACCCTCAACAGTAATTTGGCTATGAGAAATATATTGTGTAATGCAAATATCTTTTTTACAACAAATGTCGACATATTGTGCAAATTGCGCGCTAATATCTCCATCTGCTTTGATCACTGTACTGTTTTTTAACTGATTTTTTTTTGATATTTGTCGACCAATAATGCCCAGTGCAATTGATATGTTACCGCCAGCAGAAATTGAGGCGGTTTCAACTAACCCACCAATAACAATGTCTTCAGTGGCGGATAATTGCATACCTTCACAAACATTGCCTTGCACATAAATAGAGCCATCAAAACGAATGTTTCCGGTGCCAACATCTATATTTTCAATTTCTAGTAACTTGTGCACCGCGACACTATTATCTAAATATTTTGGCATACCATCAATATCAGCAACAATAATGTTATTGTTTTCATCTAAAAAAGACGAACCTTCAGACTCCTCTAGAAAACATGTTTCACCTGGTAATGCATCTATAGCCGTTCCGGTTACATCAAAGCCTTTAACACCATCGGTTGGTGGTATTAGCTTAGCTAATTTTTTACCTGCTTTTACATGAACTAAATTACCTAATTCACGCATATCTACATTGCCATTTTCGAGTTTTTTAGGACACCTAATTTGCTTTGCGGGGTCATCGACTAAATATTTTATGTAACCATCCTTTCCATTTCTGCTCATTTTTCCTTTTGCTATTTCGGTAGATATACTTTTACCTCCTTGAAGTAGCCGCCCCTCTTTTATAATATTGATGAGGTTTTCTTTGATGATACCCTTGGTTATATTGTTTTCTTTTAATACATTAATAACATCAGCATTTTCAATAGCCTTACCACCATAAGCTGCGGTAAACTGTAATGTAGCTGACATATTTTCAGGGCCCAACGTGATATTTAAATTCGCATCAACAGCATTTGCTATGATTGAACTTGTACCTGTCGCCGTTTTGGATTCATCACTCTCATCACTTTTAGCCACTTCTGCTAATAATAGCTCCATCGCCCCATCAATCAGTAAAAAAGTAGAATATGTAGATAATTTAAATGTTGTTTGTAGTTTTTTTAAGTTAGCTTTGGGCTGTCCTTTAACAGGCGTGATGGTCATTAATAAATCGTTATCTTCGTTTTGAAGTGTTAATTTTATATCACACATATATTTTTCATTTATTTTGACTGTATTAATATCAATTTTTATCATTAAAATTGAGGTTAATTGCTAATACATAAAGTGTTTACGGTTATTACTATAATATTGTTTATCATTTGAATACTAATAAATTCAGTTTATTCAGTTTATTCAGTTTATTCATTGAATTTATT
>NZ_JACGUS010000075.1:0-19280 GCF_014076785.1 Colwellia sp. MB3u-55 | reverse complement strand
GTAGAGCTAATCAACCCAGTAGCGATGGATGAAGGTTTACGCTTCGCTATCCGTGAAGGTGGTCGTACTGTTGGTGCTGGTGTTGTATCTAAAATCATCGCATAATTGCAGATTTTAGTTCTCACTAGAACTCAAAAAAAGACGCTTAGGCGTCTTTTTTTATGTCTAAATTTTAACGAAACTGTCAAAACAGTCAAAGTTGCCAATACAGAGCAGGTGTTAATAACTTAGCCGTTCAATGAGACTGTCTTAGCTTCATAGTTGACATCAAGTTATGAAAGGTCAGTGACCGCAATGAGCTGCAGGTTATTTCTATAGATTAAATATTATTGTATCTTGATAGATATAGGTTCTAACGTGTTGAATGTAGCAAAATTATAAATTGTCTCACCACAGTACTTAACGCGTTTAAGTTTGCAAGTAAACTGTCTAGGCTCTTAGCCATCTTTAAGGCACTTTTGACAGTATCAAAGCTAAGTCATTGGGTATTTTGTACATTTTTTGATACCCCTTCAGCGACAGGTAATTGCTGAGTAACCGCTTTAGAATCTCATTAGTTTGTTATTGAAATTTCTTGATAATACACGGTATCTCGTTAAATATATTATGTACTTATTCGGTTAGTATTCGCTCGGTTTTACTTGATTTTTGTTATTATCCAAAACGGCTGCAGCCTTAGTTGCTGAAATTTTTAATTCATCAATGATTGATTCTATATTGCTAGTAGACTCTTTTATAGGCGTTCCTATACTAAGCACTTCCTCAGCGACAGAAGAAATACCTCTACCTTTTTCTCCAGCACTGTCAGCTTTATTAACAGCTGCATTGAGTGCTAAAAAATCCGTCTGATCGGCAATTGCTCTGATCATAGTGAGTACTACACCTAAAACTACCGATATGTTTGACCTTAAACTAACAACCACTTAAAGATTTAAAATGTAGAAATTAAATACTAACGCATACAGTGAATGAGTAATCACAACGTTAAATATAACCTAGGCACGCAACTTAAAGTCAATGTAAATACAAATACAAATACAAATACAAACGATAACTATTGTTATTTGTATTGATGTTTCTGTTATTTTTCGTTACTATTATTAAATCTTACGAACATACAACACTCAATATTAAACATAGGTAGGTAGGAAATAATGAATTTCGGTCCTGTACATAAAATAACAATAGCAATTTTATTAGCAAGTGCTTTAACGGCATGTGTAGACGATGGTGATGATGGCAAGGAAGGTCTTGCAGGTACTAATGGGGTCGAAGGTGCCGCTGGAATCTCAGGAGTTAGTAATTTTGTAACCCGAGAAGATGTCATTATTACTAATGCCAATATTGCTTATGCAGCATACTCTGATTCGTTGTTTGCAGCGATAACGTTACGTGATTCATTAGCTACATTTGTTGCTACTCCAACAAGTGCAAACTTTTTTACAGCTAAAGAATCGTGGAAAGCATCACGTGAACCTTACGGACAAACTGAAGTTTATCGTTTCCGTGGTGGTCCAATCGATACCAATGCCGATGGAAGCGAAGGTGGAGTTGAAGGCGCATTAAATGCTTGGCCTCTAGGTGAAGCTGTTATTGATTACATCGCTGGTCAAGTAGACGGTGATGACGGGATTGCAACGTTAGAAGGAACAAATATTATTGCAGGTACTGCAACAATTGATAAAGCTTTGCTAGAAGGTCTATTTGAAAAGAATGGTGATGCTGACGTAACTACTGGCTACCACGCCATAGAGTTTTTACTTTGGGGTCAAGATTTAAATGACGATTTAACTGGCGCAGGTGTCAGAGATAATACGCCAGGCCAACGACCAGTGAGTGATTACGCACTCGATGGCGCATGTACTTCGGGTGCAGGTAATACTATTACCGTAGTAACTTGTCAGCGTCGAGGTCAATACTTAATGCTTGCTGCAGATATTTTAATAGAAGATCTTAAAACTGTTGTTAATGCATGGGAGCCACAAAGTGGCAGCCATTATAAAACTTTTGTTGCAGGTGGTGACGAGTCACTAGGCCTTATACTCGAAGGTATGGGTCGTTTAAGTTACGGTGAATTGGGAAGCGAGCGTATAAATATCGCATTAATCAATAATTCACAGGAAGATGAGCATTCATGTTTTAGTGATAATACACACCGTGATATTTTCTTGAATGCAAAAGGTGTTCAGAATACATTTAATGCAAAATATACGCGTATTGACGGGGAAGTTATTGAAGGTGCATCTATTTATGACCTGTTAGTTACTGAAGGTGAACATGTGTTAGCGAATAAATTACGTGGTTCACTAGAAGCAACGATGTCGGCCGCAGCGGTTATTGATACAAAAGCAAAAATGGGTATACCATTTGATGTGTTAACAGCAACAGATATTGAACAGCCGAATGTTGTGGCGGTTATTGCAGGATTAGTAACTCAAACTGATGACATAGAACAAGTGATCGATGCACTTGGTGTTACGGCTGGTGATCTAAAACAAGATGGTAGTACAACTATTGAATAATCTGCAGTGTAAGCATTCTTCAAATATATATTAAATCATGGGCTCTTAAGGGCCCATCTCTAGCTTGAGTGACATAAAGAATTTAAGAGTAAAATGGTGACAGAATTGATGAAGAAAATCGTTGTATTGATATTAGCTACTAGTTTTTTAGGGGCATGTGGCGGTAGTTCTAAAAAAGCAGAGTCAGTCATCGTTTTACCACCAATACCCCCCGTTGTTCTTTTAGACCATAGTGGTTTAACACCGTTATCAGAAGATATTATTTTAATTGAAGAATATTTAACGGGTGGAGATGCAACTGTATTTGTGACTAATAAAGATGCTTTTGGCACTCGCCCCCAAATGATTAAAAGTAATTTTAAACAAGATGGCTTTTTTACGGCGGGTGATCACTTATTTAGGACTAAACATACCGATATCGGTCCATTGCTTAATAATTCCGCTTGCCAAAACTGTCATATCAGTGATGGACGTGGAGAGCTACCCTTGTCAAAAACAGAACCTATGTTAACGATGTTATTTAAACTTGCTGATGAAACTGGTGCAAAAGATCCCATTTATGGTGATCAATTACAGCCCTTTGCTGTACAAAGCTTTGATGGTGGTGATATTAATTTAGGATTGGCTGTTTATGACGGTTCATTAAATGGCAATGAATTAGTTGGAGAAGCAACACCATATATTGAATATGTAACATTGTCAGGACAATATCCTGACGGCAGTAGCTACCAATTACGTTCACCTGTTTATCGAATAAAAGATCTAAGTTTTGGTGAATTTATTGAGGGTATTCGCTTTTCTCCTCGATTAGCACCGGGAATACATGGCGTTGGTTTATTAGAGGCCATACCTGCTGAAAATATCTTAGCACTGGTCGACGTGTCAGATCATGATAATGATGGAATTTCTGGACGTCCATCTATGGTTACTGATGTAATAACTGGAGAGATGGCCCTAGGGCGTTTTACTTATAAAGCACAAAACCCATCAGTATTACAGCAAGCAGCATCTGCTTATCAAGGAGACATGGGTCTTACCACAAGTATATTTGTCAATGAACCTTGCTCTGAGCAACAGCTATCTTGTCACTTTATCGCTGAACAAGAAATAAAAACAGCAGATAAAACCGATGTTAGTAATAAAGAATTGGCGTTAGTTGAATTTTATAATCGATTACTAGGCGTTCCAGCTAGACGTGGTTACGATCCAAAGAGTGTAGAATGGGAAAGTAATATAGTAGAAGGTCGAAAGTTATTTTTTACGTCAAACTGTGTGGGATGTCATACGCCTAGGCATATTACAGGCTTAGCAGCGGGAAGTGTTTTAGGGCAATTAACCTTGTTATCCTTGGAGCCTAATGCTGAGCCCATTGAAGTGTTGTCTGAGCAAACAATTTTTCCTTATACCGACTTATTACTTCATGATATGGGGGGCTCTTGTGCAGTAACTCGTGAACTGATTAATGGGCAATCATGCACTAGTGGTGCTGAATGTGAATATGTGCAACGTTGCGAGGGGTTAGCCGATGATCTTATTCAAGGTGATGCTTCGGGTACAGAATGGAAGACTCCTCCTCTTTGGGGTATAGGTCTAGTGCAGACGGTTAACCCAGAAGCCACTTTTTTACATGATGGTCGGGCTAGAACAATCGAGGAAGCTATTCTTTGGCATGATGGTGAAGCACTAAACAGTAAAAATGCTTTTATGCAATTAAGCCAAATTGAGCGACAGCAGTTATTACAGTTTGTTGAGTCGTTGTGATGAGAAAAAACAAATCAGCTTTTTATCGAAGTGCAGCACTGATAAAAATATTGACGAAGTATCTGTTCTTTATAATTGTTATTTTTACTTTGGGTTGTTCAGAGAATAAAGCCCCTGATTTTCAGCAAAGCGAATTGGCTCCTGGTGGCACTATGACCGTCAAGCGATTGCAAAAGCAAAGCTATATTCACCCTGGAGCAGCCGTTACAGGCATGCAAAAATTAAATTTTTGGACGGGTTTTTCATTTTTTAGAGACCCATGGGTTGCTTCACCAAGTTCTACTAAATCTCGAGATGGGTTAGGACCATTATTTAATACACGGTCATGTATTAGTTGTCATGATGCAGGGAGTCGCGGGCCAATGCCAGTGGTTGGCGAAAGTATGCCATCTTTAGTGATAAAACTCGGTTTGCGTGATAATTTCCAAAATTTTAGTGACCATACGCCAGTATTAGTGGAGGGACTATCCTTGGTTGACCCAAATTATGGAGATCAAATTCAACCAAGGGGTATATTGTTCAGGCACTCTAAACTTGAACATGCACCAAAAGGCGAGGCACTAGTTGAACTTAGTTATCAGACTGTCTCTGGGTATTATAGTGATGGTACTGCCTATGAATTAAGTCAGCCTACATACCAACTGACTCACATGGCTTATGGTGAATTGGCTCCGCATATTGGTATGACTCCACGTTTTGCTCCTAATATTTTTGGCGCGGGTTTACTTGATGCTATTCATGTAGATGACCTACTTGTCCAAGAAGACAGTAACGACAATAACCAAGACGGCATTTCAGCTAAGTATAACCGGGTATTAAATGTTGCTACAGGTACTATAGATATTGGCCGATTTTCATTTAAGGCCAAACATCCTACTTTAGCCCAACAAGTTGGGGCTGCATTTCGCAATGATATTGGTATTACTAACAGCTTATTTCCAACGGAAAGTTGTACTGAGTCACAAGTCATTTGCCAAAAAACTGCGATTTTAGGTGAACCTTCAATCAATAATCGTCATCAGGAAGTTCCTATTGAAATTTCTGATAAATTATTCGCGTTAGTGGTCAGTTTTAATCAATTATTAGGTGTGCCGCCTGCTCGAAGTTTAGCCCAAGAAGAAGCCTTAAAAGGGCGTGAACATTTTTATCAAATGGGTTGCCAACAATGTCATACCCCAAGCTATAAAACCGATAAGAATTATCCGGTAGAGGTTTTAGCCAATCAACTTATTTGGCCGTATACCGATTTAGCATTACATGACATGGGCAAAAACTTAGCAGACAATGTCATAGAAGATGATGCGAATGGTCAAGAGTGGCGAACACCTCCTTTATGGGGGATTGGCCTGCAAAAGTCGACCACTAAACAGCAACGATTTTTACATGATGGCCGAGCTCATAGTATTAGTGAGGCAATTTTATGGCATGGTGGGGAAGCAGAAGCTGCGCAAAAAAAATTTACTCAGTTAACATCGAGCCAACGACAAAATTTAATAAAATTCTTAAAAGCCATTTAGCTTAATTCAATTTCAATTGAAAAATATCAGGAAATAACAATGAGAAATATCCAATCAATTAACTGTTTTTATCAGCAAGTATTACTTGTTGGCACACTCGTACTCGTTGGCTGTGGTGGTGGAAGTGAAAAGGAAATAATGCCAGTTACTCCAGTCTCGCCAACCATACCAACTAAGGCGAGTGGGACACTTGATGATCAGTTTACCTTGTGGCTAACCGATTTAAGTAACAAGGTTATCTTGCCTAACTATCAAACATTAGAGACTAAAGCCAAACAGTTTTCTGTTAGCAGTACAGCGTTTTGTCAACTCGATAATGCTAAGGCATCAGACCTAACCGAATTAAGAGTGGCTTGGCAGGAATTAAATGTAGCTTGGCAGAGTATTCAATGGTTAAAAATCGGACCTATTTTGCAGCATAATCGAAACTTTAGAATACAATTATGGCCTGACAGTAGAGGTTACGTTGTAAGGGATGTTGATAACTTCTTACTTACTCAAACTACCCTAGATGCCAATGCCATTGCTAAAAGTAGTGTCAGTGGTCAAGGTGTTCCTGCGCTAGAGTACTTGCTCTATCCTACAACAAATCAAGACTCGTTACTGAGCGCGAGTAATAAAAGTAAACGGTGTGAAGTGATGGTAGCGGTAAGCGACAATGTAACAACTATTAGTGGGGATGTTCTCGATGCATGGCAGGCAACTGGTGGGAATTATATCGCACAAGTAATTGGCGGCAACGGTGAATTTACTGGTGTTAAGGATGCAGTCGAAGAAATTGTCACTAATTGGCTAGAACAAGTTGAGCGAGTTAAAGACGAAAAAATGCTTCTGCCTTTTGCTTTAACTGCTCCTGGAAGCCCATCTGCTGCAGAGTTTTACCGCAGTGAACAATCACTAGTCAGCATTAAAACAAATGTACTATCATTTCAGCAAATATATAGCGCTGGCGGTGGCCATAGCTTTGAAAAAATACTTGTTGAATTTTTAGGTCAACACACCATTGCTGCACAGATGAACGATAGTATTACTGGAGCAATAACGGCAACTGAAGCCTTGTCTGGTTTATATACAGAATTACTCAGTAGTGATGAAGGTCGATTCATTATTGATAACAATATTCAAAAATTACGTGTTCTGCGCGATGTATTGTCTATCGATTTTATTCAAGCAACTGATATCAATATTGGTTTTAACTCAAATGATGGTGATTAAGCGTGCTGAAATTTCCTTTAACTCAAGTTGCTCTACTTTGTTCAATTTACTTGACCCAAATGACGTTGACTGCACAAGCTGCAGAGCTTGAAAGTAAAAAAGTGCAAGAGCAACAAAAACTAGCTAACAACCAACAAGAAAAACAGCTTGAAGTGATCAGTATTTTTGGCCAGCGGAATCAATTAGCAACCACAACGGGATCTGCTTTTGTGCTGGGTGAAGAAACGTTAGAGCAATTTGAATTTGATGATATTCATCGGGTATTACAGTCAGTTCCTGGGGTCTATATCAGAGAAGAAGATGGTTATGGGTTACGGCCCAATATTGGTTTACGTGGTGCAACGACAGAAAGGAGTAGTAAAGTTGCTATTATGGAAGATGGTATTCTTATTGCTCCAGCTCCCTATGCAGCACCTGCCGCCTATTATTTTCCATTAATGTCACGTATGAGTCAGGTCGAAGTATTTAAGGGCCCTTCAGCAATAAAGTATGGCCCAAATACAGTGGGTGGTGCAATTAATATGCTGTCACGTCCTATTAGTCGTGCTCAAGAACCGCTAGTAAAAATCGATTTAGCGCTTGGTCAAGACAACTACCAAAAAGCGCATGGTTATTTTAGTCAAACCGCTACGCTTGCTGGCTATGGAGAGTTAGGTTTTTTGATCGAAGGGCTAACGATTAATTCTGATGGCTTTAAAGCGCTAGATGGTGGTGGCGATACTGGTTTTAAAAAAAATGAGGTTATTTTCAAGGTCAACTTTGTTCCTAAAAATTCGCAGTATTATCAAATATGGCAGTTCAAAGGTGGTTATTCTGATGAAGTTTCAAATGAAACGTATTTAGGGTTAACGGATGAAGATTTTACTGAAAATACTGAACGTCGATACATAGCCAGTAAAAACGATAAAATGGATTGGGAGCATTATCAGTTTGAGCTATCTCATTATATTGAATTAGATGACCAAACTAGCTTTTATACCCAAGCTTACCATCGTGAGTTTGATCGAGATTGGGATAGATTAGATAGTTTTAATTCAAGTCGGAGTATGCAAACGATATTAACATCTCCCGAAACCGGTATTAATGCTTTATTTATGGAAATATTAAAGGGTGAACGAGATTCAGCCACATCGGAAGAAAACTTACTCTTTACGTTAAATGATCGCCGCTATTACTCACAAGGACTTGAGACTAAGTTACTGTGGGACAGCAAGTTGATGGGGGCTGATTTAGTACTCGATGCTGGCTTGCGTTTTCATCGAGATGAAGTCGAACGAAATCACCGTGCCGATCAATACTTTATGCAAAGAGATGAATTAGTTTTTGCCGATGAGCAACAGCAAACCACCACCCAAAATAAAGATAGCGCTACGGCGCTGGCGAGTTATGTAAATGCAAATGTAGATCTTGGCCAATTTAATATTACTGCAGGTGTGCGCGTTGAATATATTAAAGGTGAAAGTCATGACTATTTAACTGGTAAAAAGTTAACATCATCAGGCACGGTTGTTATGCCCGGCTTAGGTGTTTTTTACAAAATAGATGAAAGTCTTGGTTTATTACTTGGGGTTAACAAAGGTTATGTTCCAAATAGCCCAGGGCAGGGCGATAGTGTCAATCCAGAAGAGAGTTGGAATTATGAGTTTGGTGTACGTTATAGCCAGCAAGCGCTTAGAGCAGAAGTTATAGGTTTTTATAACGATTACAGTAACCTTAAGGGCACTTGTACGTTTTCAAGCGGTTGTGATCAAACACTAGATGAAGAATTTAATGCTGGCGAAGTAAACGTTTATGGCTTAGAAGCCAGCTTTACTACTGAATTTGAGTTAACCAAAGGATTGACGTTACCGATTAACGTAGCCTACACCCACACAGAGTCTGAATTTCAGAATAGTTTTCAATCAAACTTTTCCCAATGGGGCCGTGTTAAAAGTGGTGATGCCTTACCTTATTTACCCGAAAATCAAATAAGTATCGAAGTGGCACTTCAGCATGAAAATTGGCGTGCTGCCCTATTATTAAAACACGTAGAGGCAATGCAAGAAGCTGCCGGTGATAATACCGAACTTTCTGGATTATGGACTGATGAGCTACAACAGCTTGACTTTTCATCTTGGTATCTATTTTCTGATAATTTTAAAGCTTATCTGAAGATTGATAATTTAACCGATGAAACTGTTATTGTTTCTCGCCGGCCTTTTGGGGCTCGACCGGGTAAACCAAGACAAGCGACTACGGGTATAAAATTTACCTTCTAATGGATAAATTATCATGTCGTTAACGCGTCGACGTTTTTTGACCGCAACCGCAACCGTAGCTTGCAGTGCTACCGGGCTATTTGCTTTCGTTTCTAGTAGCAAAGCTGAACAATATTGGTTGGTCAGTGCTGCTACAGATCATAATAATCAGCACTTTGTCTGTGCGGTTGATTTACAGGGTAATGAGATTAGCCGTATCTCTTTACCTGCACGTGGCCATGACGCTATTAATATTGAAGGTAAACCAGGTCGGGCAATAATTTTTGCACGACGACCTGGTCTTTATGCATTTGAAGTTGACTTTATTTCAGGACAAATAGTTCATCATATAAGGCCTGAGCAGGGTTATCATTTCTATGGTCACGGTGTGTTATCGACGAGAGAAAATACGTTATTGACCAGTGAAAATCACTTTGGCACGGGTAATGGTTTTATTGTTGAACGTGATGCAAGTAATTACCAAATAATTAATAGATATCCGTCAGGTGGCATTGGTCCTCACCAAATTGCGTTGATGTCTAATGATGAAACGTTAGCTATTGCCAATGGTGGCATTAAAACTCATCCTGATCAGCCAAGAAAAAAACTTAATATAGACTCGATGAAGCCCAACTTATCCTATTTAGATTTAGTTTCAGGAAAAATTATTGAGCAGCATCAACTCGATAACCCACAGTTGAGTATTAGGCACCTTGGTGTTAGTGCAAAAGATAAGGTTATTGCCGGCCTGCAGTACCAGGGAATTCGAACAGATCTTGTTCCTTTAGCGGTTTCTCATATACAAGGCTCTTCATTAAAGTATTTAAAAGCGTCAAAGCAGCAGTGGCGGTCGATGAATCAATATACGGCAAGTATCTGTGTTGACGATAATAATTCGTTAGTGGCAATAAGTTGTCCTCGCGCAGATATGATCACGTATTGGTCTTTAAATAATGATAGTTTTTTAGGTACTGAACGTTTATCTGACGGTGCTGGCCTTGCTTATACCGATAAGTTATTTGCAAGCAGTGGTAAAGGTCAAATTGCTGAACTTGCTAAAGGTAGCATCTCTTCATCAAGGCTTGCTTTTTCATTTAATCAGCTAAGGTGGGATAACCACTTACTAGCGATGAAAATCACCTAACGCAAATGCTAATTATTATTGTTTGCATTTGTAAAGAGTTTTGTTATCATTTTTAGGTTGATTAACCAATAAAGACGTTGCTTACTTGTTTGAATGCACCAATTTAATTGTGCGTTTTTTAACCATTTTTTTGTGTTACCTTCTCCAGATAAAACAATGTTTGCGCAAAGTATTGTTTTTATTAGGCTCTATGTAAATAGAGCCTATTTTTTTGTGCTCATTTTAACGTTGTGCTGAATCAGTCGGCACAAACGAGTTGTGTCTTCCTTGTCATACTTAAAGATAAAGCAGAGTTTATAGGTAGCTCTGTAAAGCCAGCGAGGAGATAAATAACTTTTTGTCCTTTTTCTGATAAATCTAATGCATGCTGAAAGTTAACCTGAATTGTTGAAGAAATACTTTGTGGATATTTATCAGCATCACGACGTATATATTCAATAAAATCAATATTAACGTTATTATCATAAAATACCGCATCGGCAAATTGCATTTCACGGTGAATTTGCAGTGTCAATTTATCTGGGTTACCTGTTTTTGTATGAACAAATACTATCTCACCCTGAGGAAGAGGAACTTCGTTTTTTAAACTCGTGATAAGCTGCTGTTCAGCATCTTGTATATTTCCTTGTAAGATATTTTCACCAATAGGACCTCTTAATACACTTTCCCAAAACGAGCGACGATTGCGAAGCCCTTTTACTCTCACTTTCACATGGTCTCTAAATTTAAAACAAAAATCGGCGAGTTTACCGTAGCCATTGGGTAGCGTTTTTTCAATTTGCTCTCTGAGCATTCTTAAGAGTATAGGAGCACTACCAGAGCTAGACATCGCAATGATCATCGGTGAGCGATCAATAATAGCTGGTGTGATATAAGTACATAGCTCTGGCTGGTCTACTACATTGGTAAGAAGATTAAAAGATTGCGACTCAGCTGCTACCGCTTTATTAACATCACTATCATCGGTAGCTGCAATGACTAAGTTAATCCCCGCCAAGTATCCACCTTTATAATTATGCGTTAGCCAGTGCAGTTTATGTATATCAATTAAGCGCTGAACACTAGGGGATAAACTTTCAGCCATTACGGTAATATTTGTCGTACTTTTTAGCAGTAGTTCAATTTTACGTGCGGCAACGTCACCGCCACCAACAATCATTGCTGATATGTTTTTAGCATCAAGGAAAATTGGAAAATATTTCATATAAATAACCTATATTGTCTTTAATCTGTGTATGAGCCTAAACAATTGCGTTAAGACGGTAATGATAAAAGTTTTTCACTGATGGCTAAGCCATTACTGTCGCCATAGATAAACTGTCCGGGAATAAAATGAATGCCAGCAAAAGCAATGGGAATATTTACTTCACCAATACCTAGTTTCTCAGTTTTAATTGGGCAGCACCCCAGTGCTTTAACACCTAAGTTGAGTGTGGCAATAGTACCTGCATCACGAATACAACCATTAATAACAATACCTTGCCAGCCGTTTTTAACCGCTTTTTCAGCAAGCATATCACCTAAAAGCGCATGAGTAATACTTGCTTTTCCATCTACAACCATCACTTTACCTTTACCATCGGTATCAACTAAGGCTTTAACTTTTGAATTGTCATTAAAACAATCAACAGTAACTATTTCCCCGTAGAATATTTTATCTTTGCCATAATCGGTAAATAGCGGTTGAGCCAATGTTAATGCGTCAGGGTAAATGTCATATAAATCAGGGAGAAGATCGAGCATCATAAGGTTCCTTAATAGACTAAGTAGGATATTTTACATTGTCTCAACACTCTAGCAGAAGTCTTTGTAGGTATTAACTAACAAATGCTAAACTAGTGAAAAATTTACAGTGAGCACCTCCCCATGCCTTGGATACAACTTCGCTTAAGTGCGAATGAAGACACATCAGAAAAATATAGTGATTGGTTAAGTGCTTGTGGCGCACAAGCCGTGACGTTTATCGACGCTCAAGATACCCCTATTTATGAGCCGCTTCCGGGTGATGAAGTTATCTACTGGCACAATACCGTGGTAATGGGCTTATTCGATGCCAGCCATGACATGGATAAAACAATTACTTATTTGAAAAGTATCCATCCAGATAAAAACAATATGGCTTACAAGTTAGAGCAACTGGAAGATAAAGATTGGGAAAGAGAGTGGATGGACAACTTCCATCCAATGAAATTCGGTGAGCGTTTATGGATTTGTCCAAGCTGGCGGGACGTACCTGACCCCGATGCAGTAAATGTTATGCTTGATCCAGGTTTAGCGTTTGGCACCGGCACCCATCCAACCACGGCATTATGTTTAATCTGGTTAGACGGATTAGATTTAGTGGGAAAAACTGTAGTTGATTTTGGTTGTGGTTCAGGAATTTTATCGCTGGCGGCACTCAAGTTAGGCGCTAAAAAAGTCATCGGTATTGATATCGACCCACAAGCATTACAAGCAAGTAAAGCAAATGCTGAACGCAACGGTATTGCAGACCGTTTAGAGCTTTTCTTACCAAAAGATCAGCCAAGTTTTAAAGCTGATGTGGTTGTTGCTAATATTTTAGCCGGACCATTACGTGAATTAGCACCAACGATTATTGAATTTGTTGCACCAAATGGTCACCTTGCACTGTCAGGTGTTTTAGAAGAACAGGCCAATGAACTGCAAAATATTTATAGTCATTGGTGTGATATGGATGCCATTGCTGTTCAAGATGAATGGGTTCGTCTTTCAGGTAAAAAAAATTAGTCAAAAACCCTGTTATTAATTGAGCAGTATTCGTTAGCTATTTGTACAAATTCTGCTCACATCAATAGTTTGCAAAAAGTCAATATTAAAAACGCAAAAAAAAGCAAGAATTGTTCAATTTATATGCTTTTCAATTCCCTTAAAAACACGTAAACTTAGCGCCCTTTTGAATAGTAGCTCAAAAAAACAGCAACATGAATATAGGTTCGTATACTTTATCAAGTAATGTAATGCTTGCTCCAATGGCCGGAATAACCGACCAACCTTTTCGACAACTGTGTTGTCAAATGGGAGCAGGGTTAGCCGTGTCAGAAATGATTTCGTCTAATCCCAAAGTATGGCATACCGAAAAATCTAAGCGACGAAGTATTCATAGTGAATTTGCAGGTATTCGTTCGGTACAAATTGCCGGTTCAGATCCTGAAGAGTTAGCGTTTGCTGCTAAAGTTAATGTTGAAAATGGCGCACAAATTATAGATATTAATATGGGCTGTCCTGCTAAAAAGGTCAATAAAAAGCTCGCGGGTTCTGCATTATTAAAAGAACCTAAATTAGTTGAAGAAATAGTGCGAAGTGTTGTTGATGCGGTAAACGTGCCAGTAACACTTAAAATTCGTACCGGCTGGTGTGAGAACACTCGCAACGGCATTGAAATTGCTAAAATTGCTGAGCACAACGGTATTCAGTCTTTAGTCGTTCATGGTCGCACCCGTAATGATTTTTATAAAGGGGATGCGGAATACGAAACGATAAAAGCCATCAAGCAAGCGGTTAGTATTCCCGTTGTGGCTAATGGCGATATTACCAGCGCAATCAAAGCGGCGCAGGTATTAAATTTTACTGGGGCTGATGCCGTAATGGTGGGTCGTGGTGCCCAAGGGAAACCTTGGATTTTTCGAGAGATTAATCATTTCTTGAAAACGGGTGAACATTTGTCTGCCCCCTCATTGGAAGAGATTTGTCCGATAGTTATTGGGCATGTAAAGGACTTACACAACTTTTACGGTGACTTTATGGGTGTTCGTTTTGCTCGTAAGCACGTTGCTTGGTATATGCTCGCGTATGACCAAGAGAAAAAATTTCGTTCTGTTTTTAATGCGTTAGAGTCATCTACCGATCAACTTGATGCATTAGAACTGTATTTTGATAATTTAAATTAACTAGAAAGAGTCTGAACTTTATGTTTGAACAAAATATTTCATCACCATTCGTTACTGGCAAGATCCAAACTCAAGCTGAGTATTCTCCATTACGTACTCAAGCTAAACAAGCTATCAGTAACTACTTATCGCAATTAAATGGTAATGATGTAGATGATATGTACGACCTTGTACTTTCTGAAATCGAAGCGCCAATGTTAGAAGAAGTTATGAAGTATACGCGCGGTAACCAAACACGTGCAGCTAACTTGTTAGGTATCAATCGCGGTACTTTACGTAAGAAGCTTAAAAAATACGGCATGAACTAAAAAATAGACAGGTTGTCCCTGTCAATCGAAAGCACCCTAGGGTGCTTTCTTTATTTCTAGCTAAGGGGTTTTCTTCAGCTAGCTACTCATTACTGAGTAAAAAATTTATTTTAAAAAATCACTGCCAAGGACAAATGTCAACGGCCAGACAATTAAACTAACTTTAAGGTTAACAATAAAGCAATGGATACTCCACGCCCAATCAAACGTGCATTATTAAGTGTTTCTGATAAAACAGGTATTGTCGATTTCGCTCGTAGTTTAGCGCAAAAAGGTGTTGATATTTTATCAACCGGCGGCACAGCAAAATTATTAGCTGATAATGGTATACAAGTTACTGAAGTTTCTAAATACACAGGTCACCCTGAAATTATGGACGGTCGTGTTAAAACACTTCATCCAAAAGTTCATGGCGGAATTTTAGCGCGCCGTGGTATGGATGAAGCCGTTATGGCTGAAAACGATATTAGCGCGATTGATCTTGTTGTCGTTAACCTTTACCCATTTGCTAACGCAGTTAGTGATGAAAACTGTAGCTTAGAAAACGCGATTGAGAATATTGATATCGGTGGACCCACTATGGTTCGTGCAGCGGCAAAAAATCATAAAGACGTGACGATTATTGTTAATGCTCACGATTACGAGCGCGTATTAGCAGAAATGAATAGTAACGATGATTCATTAATGTATAACACACGCTTTGACTTAGCTATTGCTGCCTATGAACATACTGCAGCTTACGACGGTATGATCGCAAATTACTTTGGCAAAATGCTTAGTGCGCGAAGCGGTGAAAAAAGCGAAGTTAACTTTAAAGAAAAAAACAAATTTCCACGCACCTTTAACAGTCAGTTTATTAAAACTGAAGATTTACGTTACGGTGAAAACTCACATCAAGATGCTGCTTTTTATGTCGAAGCAAATCCTGAAGAAGCATCGGTTTCAACGGCTAAGCAATTACAAGGCAAAGCGCTTTCTTATAACAATATAGCTGACACGGATGCCGCTTTAGAATGTGTTAAAGAATTTGATGAGCCGGCGTGTGTTATCGTTAAACATGCTAACCCTTGTGGTGTTTCTATTGGTGACAATATCTTAGCCGCTTACGAAGGTGCTTACCGTACAGATCCTACTTCAGCATTTGGTGGCATTATTGCCTTCAACCGTGAATTAGATGCCGACACCGCAGAAGCTATTGTTTCTCGCCAGTTTGTCGAAGTTATTATCGCGCCAAGTGTTTCAGAGGCTGCGGCACAAATTGTTGCTGCTAAACCTAACTTACGTTTATTAGCCTGTGGTGAATGGTCGACCAAAACTACCGGTTTTGATCTTAAACGTGTTAACGGTGGCTTATTGGTTCAAGACAGAGACCAAGGCAAAGTGACCAGCGATGATTTGAAAGTTGTTACTAAACGTCAACCAACCGCTGATGAAATGCGTGACTTACAATTCTGTTGGAAAGTAGCGAAATACGTGAAATCTAATGCGATTGTTTACGTTAAAAATAGCATGACTATTGGTGTCGGTGCCGGTCAAATGAGCCGAGTTTACTCTGCTAAAGTTGCTGGTATCAAAGCTGCAGATGAAAACCTAGAAGTTAAAGGTTCAGTCATGGCATCTGATGCATTCTTTCCATTTCGTGATGGTTTAGATGCTGCCGCTGAAGCGGGTATTACTGCTGTTATTCAACCGGGCGGTTCTATGCGTGATAATGAAGTTATTGCCGCTGCCGATGAACATAACATAGCTATGGTGTTCACCGGAATGCGCCACTTCCGCCATTAAGTCGGTTTGCTTGTTGTTGGTTAAATAAAATTATTCGTTGGGAGTGCTCACGTAGGTAACCTACGCTTCACGCTTCCGCTTTTAATTTTCACTAACCCGCTTAAAGCATTTCCAATTAACGGTTTATTAGCCTTGTTGATAAAATGTTACACTTCAACAAGGTTAAATGCCTTTCTTTTATCCTCCTTATCTGTTTCTTCTTTTAAAATCTGCTATAACATGTCGAGTTAACCTTTATTCTTGATATGGAAAAGCAAATGAAAACAATAAAAACCTTATTATCAGCTTCAATCATCAGCCTGTCATTAGCCAGTGTTTCTTACGCTGATCAAGCCATGCAACCTATGGCTAATACACAGTTAGCCCAAGCGGTTGCTAGTGAACATAGATCAGCAGCTAATAAAATACGTGATGAATATCGTCATCCACAACAAACCTTAGAATTTTTTGGTTTTAATTCATCAATGACTGTTGTTGAGATAACACCTGGTGGTGGTTGGTACACTGAAATTTTAGCCCCTGCGTTAAAAGGCAAAGGAAAGTTAATCGGTGCTCATTACCCTGATACCGGTGAAGACAACTATTACAGTAATTCCCGTAAAAAGTTAGTAAAAAAATTGGCTAGTCATGAGATGTTTAGTGAAGTTGAACTCTCTAACTTTGTGCCTAAGAAAGCCAGTGAATTAGCCCCCGCTGGTACTGCCGATATGGTACTGACTTTTCGTAATTTACATAACTGGGGAGAAGAAGGTGTAAGCCAAGTCTTTATTGATGCCTTTAAGGCATTAAAAACCGGTGGTATTTTAGGTGTCGTTGAACATCGCTTACCAAAAGGTGCAACAGCTAACGATATGAATAGCGGCTATGTTTCTGTGGAGACGACAATTGCACAAGCTGAAGCTGCTGGATTTACTTTTATTGCCAGTAGTGAAGTAAATGCTAATGCTAAAGACATAGCAAGTTATGAAAAAGGTGTCTGGACATTACCCCCGTCACTTGCATTAAAAGATAAAGATAGAGAAAAATATCTGGTTATCGGTGAAAGTGATCGAATGACTTTAAAATTTGCAAAAGTAGCTAAATAATCTTAAGACTTGCGCCATAACTTCCCTTATAATGGCGCAAGTTTTTTAGCATATTTTCTAGCAAATAAAGTAGGGTTAAGTTAAATGAATGTTTTAGTAATAGGTAGTGGTGGTCGTGAACATGCACTCGCATGGAAAGCTGCGCAATCATCACAAGTAGAAAAAGTATTTGTTGCACCAGGTAATGCCGGTTCAGCAACAGAAAATAAAGTAGAAAATGTTGCCATATCCGCTGGCGATACTGCTGCACTAGTCAACTTTGCTAAAACTCAAAACATTACCCTAACGATTGTAGGCCCAGAGCAACCACTTGTAGACGGGGTTGTTGATGCTTTTCAAGCCGAGGGGTTAACTATTTTTGGTCCAAGTGCTAAAGCGTCACAACTTGAAGGTTCAAAAGCATTTACTAAAGACTTCTTAGCTCGTCACAACATTCCTACAGGCTGGTACCAAAACTTTACTGAAATAGAAGCTGCGTTAGCTTATGTTCGTGAAAAAGGCGCACCTATTGTTATTAAAGCTGATGGCTTAGCAGCTGGTAAAGGCGTTATTGTCGCAATGACATTGCCAGAAGCTGAAGACGCTATTAAAGATATGCTCGCTGGTAATGCTTTTGGAGATGCAGGGCATCGTGTTGTCATCGAAGAATTTTTAGATGGTGAAGAAGCGAGCTTTATTGTAATGGTTGATGGCAAAAATGTTTTAGCCATGGCAACAAGTCAAGATCATAAGCGTGCTTATAATAATGACGAAGGACCAAATACAGGTGGAATGGGGGCTTATTCACCAGCGCCAGTAGTTACCGCTGAACTTCATCAACGTATTATGGATGAAGTCATATATCCTACAGTACAGGGTATGGCTAAAGAAGATGCCCCTTATACCGGTTTCTTATATGCTGGCTTGATGATAGATGCGACAGGTACGCCAAAAGTGATTGAATACAACTGTCGATTTGGTGATCCAGAAACACAACCTATTATGATGCGTTTAAAGTCTGATATTGTTGAATTATGCTTACTGGCTTGTGCTGGTAAGTTAGATACAGCGACTATTGATTTTGATCCACGTCCAGCTGTAGGCGTAGTATTAGCGGCCGGCGGTTATCCTGGCACTTACGCCAAAGGTAAAGTGATTTCAGGTTTAGAAACTAACCAGCATCCAGACAGAAAAACTTTCCATGCGGGCACCACTGAAATTAATGGTGAGATAGTGACGGCTGGCGGTCGAGTGCTTTGTGCTACTGCATTAGGCGAAACGGTTACACAAGCCCAAAAATCTGCGTATGCTTTATTACACGAAATAAGCTGGGAAGAAGTACAATTTAGAACAGATATTGCCTATCGTGCCATCGCCAGAGAACAAAGTTAACTTATACTTTTTAAGTGTTGAAATGAAAGCCTCTTTTAAGAGGCTTTTTTATTAGCTAAAATCGACGAATATCTCAAGATCTCCTAGAGTAAACTGAAATGATCCTTGTTAGGCTTTGTTTAGTTAGAACTGATAAAAAATTAATAATTACTGTATTAGCTTTAATAAAGCTCAATAACAACGCGGTATGTATGTTAATTGACCGAACGATCGATTATTTCAAATATATGACAAAAAAGGGTTGACGCCCAGCGAGAAATGTCTAGAATGCGCTCCAGTTCCAAGGGGTAACCCAAACGAACGTTTTGATAAGTTATCTACATCACTTTAGGGTAAAGTAGTTAACTTAACGTTTTATAGATAAGGTTTGAATCTTCGAAAAGAAACTTCAAATTAAATTAAATAAAACGTTGACATCAAAACTGAG
>NZ_JACGUS010000074.1:0-1424 GCF_014076785.1 Colwellia sp. MB3u-55 | reverse complement strand
ATCGCTATCATTGCCTGTGTTAGAAAAATGATTGTGATCTTAAATTCGATGGTGAGAGATGGTGTCTATTGGGACCCAAAAATGAATCAATAATTAAGAATTGACACCATAGTCACTTGTTATATGCTTTTACCAACCAGTAAAATCGTAAATTGTGCCATTATTTAACATGAAATTTTCTATATCTTGCTGTGAAGTTATACCATAACCTCTCGCTTTCCAAGACAACAATCCCATATTTAACTCATTCACACTCATTAAGGAATAAAAGCTTTTACCAGAACTAAGTGAAGCAGATACGATAATCATACGATGTCCGTTTTTACTATAAAATGACGACACTAAAGGTTTAGTTGCGATTATATTATTAGTTTTATTTATAGATTCGGTCTCTAAAAATAAAAACTCAAAATATTTTACAGCAACATCTTCTTTTTGGTCTGCAAAACAAGAAAATGAAATAACAAAAATGACAGCAATGTATAAAAGTTTCATAGGCATATAACGCCACATTAAGCGGCAAAAAATTGTTGGCTACAATGTTGAACGAAGTGAAAACAGCCAACTGTTTTTTGTCCGTTTGAATGCCTTGTTAGGTGAATTTTATTATGACAAACCTACCACATCAGGCACTAATTCTGTAAACGACTCTCGCCAAGGCGTAAAGAGTTGAAGTGAGTTTTTTGCAAATCGAATCTCAATTAGAGCGACAGGATTGTCGTCAAAATAATAATGTTGATGCTTTAACATTTGAATATTAGTCCATGGAATAATATAACTTCCTTTAATTGCATCTGAGGTTAAAAGTATTTCTAACCCCGTTATTGAAGCATTTACCCACATAAAATATTGTAAATCATCTATTAATCCAATTCCCTTTTCCCAATTTTTATTAAGATCTACATCTAAATCCCTTTGGGTATTCCCATCTTTAGAGTTACCAATTAAGTCCATTTTTTTTAGTGTCCTATTAAGTTTTATGTTTGGTCTTAATAAAAGGTACACGACAAAAGCAAACAGGATTAATGCAGTAAAGTAAGTGATAGATAATGTGTCAAAATATAAATACACGCAATAAACTACACTGCAAGGCAAAAAAAGTAAGATGAATAAAGTTTTAATTAAACCTTTAATTAATGCTTTTTTATACATAGCCAGAATCAAACTCCTTTTCACCTAACGCCTTACTAAGCGGCGCGAAATTGTTGGCTAAAATGTACGAGGAACGAGTGCTAGCCAACTGTTTAGCGTCCGTTTGAGTAACTTGTTATGTGGCTTTACATCACCACAAATCGTACGATTTATATAAATATTAGTAACATAAAATGCATATTTAAAAAACTCACAGCATTGCGACACACTAAACCGTGAATTTTGAGCCACGAATGAAAAGTGAATTTACCACTTACCTGCTTTGGCGAAAA
>NZ_JACGUS010000073.1:0-59807 GCF_014076785.1 Colwellia sp. MB3u-55 | reverse complement strand
TATCAAAGAATTTAAGTGCTATTCGACCTGACCGGAAGTTTTTTCGACAAGACCGTAGAAACAAAACAAATAAGTACCCAATGAATTATAAACGTATGTGTTAAATCCTTAAGTTAATGACATTGATGCGCGCCCAGAAGACGTTAACACAGTTATTTTATGATGTGTTTTGAATGATTATTAAAGTTCATTTATGCCAGAATTCAGGTTCCAACTTTATTTGGAGTGTTTCTGGTGATTTTTTAATAAATAAAACTTACTGCCATATTTTCTTCTATCTTTATTCACCAAAGCCCATTTTTGCTCGACGATATAAGTAGGCTTGCTTGGAGTTTTTGTTTCAATATTTATTTGGCTTTTACACTAATGAGTGATTAATTAACGATAAACTTATGAATACGTATGTAGCTTAGCTGTAAATTGGTGTCAGTCCTTTATGCTTGATGTAATAAAAAACATCAGGAATATCCATGAAAAAAATTATACTCAGCCTTGCTGTACTGATTTCATCTCACAGTTTATTTGCACAAACCCTTAAGTTAACGTCACCCGACGGAAAAATAATTCTCAGTGTTAGTGACCAAGGAAAACCTAATTACAAAATGAGCTTTTTAGGTGAAAGCATTATACAACCCTCCCGCTTAGGCTTAGCATTCAAAGATACTATCGCTTTTAGTGACGGGTTTACTATTTCATCGAGTGAAACCCAATCAGCCAAAGAAGTATGGCAATTGCCTTGGGGTGAACGTAAAAATGTGACTGATGAACACAATGAATTATTAGTGACTTTTTCAAGAAATAATAAAAAACACACTAAAGAATTCAAGGTACGTTTTCGATTGTTTAATGACGGCATTGGTTTTCGTTACGAAGTGCCAAAACAACAAGATATTGATCACGTTGAAATCATTAATGAATTTACCGAGTTTGTCGTAAACGACGCGGATAAAGCGACCGCATGGTGGATTCCAGCACGTGGCTGGAATCGTTATGAATACATTTATAATACCACCAAACTGGCCTCGGTTGACCGCGCTCATACACCTTTTACTTTCAAACTAGACTCGGGCATTCACCTTAGTATTCATGAAGCTGCATTAGTTGATTATGCCGCTATGACGATTAACCAAAAGCGTCCTGGAGTCTTAAAAGCAGATTTAACACCTTGGTCAGACGGCATCTTAGTTAAAACAAAAACTGACTTTAAAAGTCCATGGCGCACTATTCAAGTTAGTAAAGATGCGGTTGGCTTACTCAATTCTGACCTAATATTAAACCTTAATGAGCCAAATAAATTAGGTGATGTATCTTGGGTTGAGCCGGCAAAATATTTGGGGATTTGGTGGGGAATGCACATTAACGCCAACACCTGGGGCAGTGGCGACAAACACGGTGCAACCACCAGTGAAACCATGGGTTATATCGACTTTGCCGCTGATCATGGTTTTTCTGGGGTTTTGGTTGAAGGTTGGAACCTAGGCTGGGATGGCGACTGGTTTTTCAACGGCGACGTGTTTAATTTCACTAAAGCTTATGATGATTTTGATATTGCTGCCGTATCAGCTTACGGTGAAAAGAAAGGGGTTCGATTAATTGGCCACCATGAAACCTCAGGTAATGTGACTAATTATCGTAATCAAATGAGTGATGCTTATGCACTTTATGAAAAGTACGGCGTAAGACAAGTAAAAACAGGTTATGTTGCTGACGGTGGCGATATTAAACGCATTGATGAAAAAGGCATAGTTCACAAAGAATGGCATGACGGCCAGTTCATGGTAAGTGAGTATTTACACAGTATTACTGAAGCAGCGAAACACAAAATTAGTATTAACACCCATGAACCGATTAAAGATACCGGTTTGCGCAGAACCTACCCCAACTGGATTTCAAGAGAAGGTGCTCGCGGCCAAGAATTTAATGCTTGGGGCACACCACCAAACCCGCCTGAGCACACCACCATTTTACCCTTTACTCGCATGTTAGCTGGACCAATGGATTTTACACCAGGCATCTTCGATATGAGTTTTAATGGCTTGGGTGATAAAAGTAATCGCCCACAAACTACGCTAGCAAAACAATTAGCATTATACGTGGTGCTTTATAGCCCTATTCAAATGGCGGCTGATTTACCTAAAAACTATCAAGCAAATTTAGCGGCATTTCAATTTATTAAAGATGTACCAACCGATTGGCATGAGAGTATAGCGATTGCTGGTGAGGTCGGTGAATATGTTGCTTTTGCTCGTCAAGAAAGGGGGGGGGATGATTGGTTTATTGGCGCATTAACCGATGAGCAAGCACGCACGTTAACATTGCCGTTAAATTTTCTTGATAAGAATAAGCGCTATCAAGCACAAATTTATCGCGACGGTAAAAACGCAGAGTGGATGAACAATCCCTATGAAATGATCATTGAAAACAAGCAAGTCACCGCTAACGACCAATTAGTATTACCCTTGGCGACAAGTGGCGGTGCTGCGATTCGTTTTAAAGCATTATAATCAATTGATATTTATAACTTAAAAGTCGTAAAGAGTAGCATAAGCCTTACTTGTGCTACTCTTTTTACAACCCCGGATACTGAGAATACCCCAAAGCCACAACATTAATAAAAATAGCGAACCAGAGCACAAATATAAAGAGCTGTTTTTGGGTTTTATGTCGAAAAGCTTGTTGAGCTAATAGCGCTCCTGGCCATCCGCCAAGTAGCGCAAAGACCTGTAGTGTTTTTTCTGAGATGCGCCATCGCTCTTTTATCGCATTTCTTTTGTCGATGCCATAAAGTACAAATGTTAGTAAACTTAAGCTCAAGTAACTCACTAGCACCCATAACGCTATTTTTTGCATTATAAATAGCAGAACAAAAGCCATTAAAAATAAAACAACAACACTTTTTGAAAACATATTTATAGCTTGCACAATATACTTTGTAAACACAACGCTAGTCATTAGCGGTGGTTACCCTAATTTATCGATAAGAGTTCATCGATATATTGGTTGAAGATAAAATTAAAAAACCGATTATTTAACAATAATCAGTTTTGATTCACTTTCTTACTTGTTAAATATCAATTGACGATAAGCGGTTAAAATCATCTAGGTGGACGTTCTTTCTTAAGTTTAATAATTAAGTCAATATGAGGGATAAGCTCCTCTATTTCTCGAATATGGTCCCGCAAGCTTTCCCATTGCGTTAATTCTAATTTACCAGAGTCTAATATGGCGAGTTTTAGTTCACTGACTAACGAATTCTCATCAACTTGCTCTATAAATTCATTAATACGTAATAGGTTGTCTAATTCTGCTTGAGAAATTATTTCTATATCACTACTTTTTTTCATCGCTAACTCTATAAAAAATACTATAAAAATAAGTATAGGCAAGCTTTATAAAAATAAGTATAGCCAAGCTTTATTTTTTTGTTCAACATCGATAAAGCTAAACGTATTTGAATCGTCACAATTTAGTAAGAAAAAAGTCATATTCAACTTGTAAAGTGCCTCACGTTAACTAAATAAAGCTCAATAAGGGATACTCATGGAACATAATAACTTTGATGAATATGATGAAATATTTAGCCTTTTCGACGGTTTACTCACGGATCAAAAAGAATCGCGCTCACGAAAAAGAAAGTGGCGAGAAATTGAAACGTATAAAGATAGAAAACGATTACGCCAAGAGCTTCATGATTTACAAGATTACTCGTCTTAATCATTAGCGTTTGGCATAAGTAAACATTACGCCAAACTCTGCATAATTTAATCCGTTATGATTGGGCAAAATCAACCAACGTTTTGCCAGTCATGCGGTAACCTACCCATTCATCTTGAGAAACAGCGCCTATCGCTTGATAAAAGTCACGTGAAGGCTTATTCCAATCTAAACAGCTCCATTCAAAACGTGCGCAATCATTATCAATCGCGGTTTTTGCCATATTTTTTAATAATTTTAAACCCGCTCCTTTACCTCTATGCTCTGGCGTTACATATAAATCTTCAAGGTATAAACCTGATTTTGCTAACCACGTTGAATAATTATAAAAATAAATCGCCATACCAATAGCCACACCATCGAGTTCACAAATTAAGCCGTGTACTTGGGTATTTGTACTAAACATACTGGCTTTTATGGTTTCAACTGTTGCGTACACTTCATGTTCAGCTTTTTCATAAATAGCGAGCTCTTTAATAAAAGTTAATAAAAGCGCGGCATCATCTATGCTTGCTTCACGTATCGTTATCTCAGACATTTTACTTCCTTATTTTTTTCATTAATTTTTTCATTAATTTTTTCTATAGCATACCAGTACCAAGATATTTAAACACCTGATCTGCAATGCCACATAAATAAATAACAAGGTTGAACTAATATCAAAAATTAGCTCTAAGTAAGAGATTAAAAGATAATAAAACACTTCTCGTAAACTTTTTAAAGTTTGTCTCTATTTAGTAAATCACTTTATCGATACAATATAACAAATGAATTATCGCCATTAAAAAAGGAAAGTCTGTGTTCAATAAAATAGCTTCACTCGCCTTATTCACCTTTATCACTTTACCGGTATTTTCAGCAGAGGTCAGCTCGACAGCAAAGTTAACCGCCGATTACGCCGTGCAAACTTATCAAAAATCTATGGTTGCTAGCTTAGCCGAGTTAGTAAAATACAATACCTTAGCAATTGATGGTGTTTCGGCTAATGACAACCCTGAACATATAGCTTTTAAAGCAGAGTTAAAAAAACAAACTGAAGATTTAGGCTTTGATTATACCGACGACGGTTATGTTGTTGTTATTGGCTTAGGCGAAAGCACAGAGCGCTTAGGAATAATTACCCACGGTGACGTACAACCAGTAAACCCCAAAAAATGGCAAAAATCTCCGTTTGAACTTGATACAACTTCAGAGCCCGGCAAACTTATCGCTCGCGGTACCGAAGATGATAAAGGGCCAATATCAACCGCGCTCTTTGCAATGAAAGCCATTAAAGACAAAAATATAACGCTCGACAAGCGTATTGAATTGTATGTTTACATGGCTGAGGAATCAGACTGGGGTCCATTAGAAGCTTATATTAAGACCCATACATTGCCACAAACCAATATTACCATTGACGCAGAATACCCTGTTGTCACCGCTGAAAAAGGCTACGGGACAATAAAAATAGCCTTTAATAAAAATAAATATACCGGTTTAGATGCTTATCTCAGTGAATTTAGTGGCGGTTTTTTTGGTAGTCAAATACCTGAAGATGCTAAAGCGGTGATTGAAAATGCGGACCTTAGTTTACTGCAACAACTGATGGATAAGGCAAGAGAATACCAAGGTGTTAGTTTTGATTTAGAATTAAAAGGAAACACCTTAACGATTACTGCACTAGGAAAATCAGCTCATTCATCGAAGCCAGAAGAAGGCTTAAATGCCATTCCATTTTTAGCGGGTTTATTATCGCAAACTCGCTGGCCTAGCAATGGTGCGGGTACATTGGTTAACTTTATTAATGACAATATTGGTTTAGGCTTAGAAGGAAAAAAGTTTGGTAACATAGCCTACAGTGATGACTTTATGGGACCTATGACGGTTTCACCCACGGTTATTAAGCAATTCAAAAATAATATTGAATTGAATATTAATATTCGTCGTCCGCGTGGCAAATCAGCGCAACAGTTAACGGAAGAAATTAATCATGTCATCGCAACTTGGAAGCTAACAAATATGGCTGACATTACCGAGCTTGAACATTATATTGGTGACCCTTTTATTCAAAACGATGCGCCACATATTGACACATTACTGGCTGTATTTTCTCACTTTACCGGTATAAAGGACGCTAAGCCTATTGCTATTGGTGGCGGAACAAATTCACGCTTATTTCCAAATGCAGTAAGCTTTGGGCCATCAATGCCAAATGCTAATTATACCGGCCATTCTGAGCATGAATTTATTACCATGAAACAGTTCGTTTTAAATTTAAAAATGTACACCGCCGCTTTAGTTGAAATGGCTGCAGCCAAAACACAGTAACGAGAAGCGCAGCACTAAGGAACAGGAGAGGTTATGAAAAAAACATGTATTGTTACCGGTGGAAGTTCCGGTATAGGTCTAAGCATAGTGCAATTATTTACAGATAAAGGCTATCAGGTTTTTAATTTAGACTTACAACCAAGTAACCTTGCCACACTGCGCGGTGCTGATCTTAACTGTGATGTCACTAATGTTCAGCAAGTGCAAAGTATTATCAGTAATATAGCTAAAACAGCAACTATTGATGTTTTAGTCTCAAATGCTGGCATTCATTTTTCAGGAAATATTGAGAATACGTCAGCCACTGATTTAGATAAAGTCCTTAACATTAATGTTAAGGGCGCGTATGCCGCAATAAAAGCGGTACTCCCCCATATGAAAGCCAATAAAAATGGCGCTATTATCTTAATGGCATCTGACCAAGCATTAATTGCCAAGCAAAATTCATTTGCTTATAACATCAGTAAAGTCGCGCTCGCTTCAATAGCAAAAACCACCGCGCTTGATTACGCTAGCTTTAACATTCGTGCCAATGCTGTGTGCCCCGGCACGATAGAGACCCCTTTGTATCATCAAGCGATTGATAATTATTGTCAACGCTCTGGCGCCAAAAAAGCAGAGGTTCACGCTGAAGAAGCGGCTTTACAACCCTTAGGTCGTTTAGGTCAACCCGAAGAAGTCGCAGAGTTAGTTTATTTTTTAGCATCAGATAAAGCTAAGTTT
Organism: Colwellia sp. MB3u-55; assembly: GCF_014076785.1. NCBI lineage: Bacteria > Pseudomonadati > Pseudomonadota > Gammaproteobacteria > Alteromonadales > Colwelliaceae > Colwellia > Colwellia sp. MB3u-55. Next base: position 53,060 of record NZ_JACGUS010000073.1, on the reverse strand, counting down.
ATCACTGGCAGTTTACAAGTGATTGATGGTGGCTATACTGCGCAATAATTCACTTAGTAGTTATAAAAACTAGCGTTCAACGACAGTACAAAGAGAATAGTAGAAGTTGAAATCTCCTTTTTTTTGTTGGTAATAACAACTAAGTAGCCACTTCTCTTTAGGAAAATTCAGCAGGGTGTTTTCAATGATACATTTCAATCAAAGCGTTAATGAACATAGGGTAATATGAAAATAATTGATCCTCACTTGCATTTATTTAACCTTGAACAAGGCGACTATCAGTGGTTAAAAGCTGATAGTCCACCTTACTGGTTGGATAAAAATACCATTAGACAAAGTTTCACGGAAAATGACTTAGCTTTATCTGATCCTCTGCAACTCGCGGGTTTTGTTCACATCGAAGCCGGATTTGATAATCAACAGCCTTGGCGAGAAATTGCTTGGTTAGAAGATAATTGCTCCCTACCCTTTAGAGCTATTGCTGGCGTTAATTTACTTTTACCGACAAACGAGTTTCAACAAATACTAGATAAGCTTGATAAATTTGAGTCCGTAGTCGGTGTTCGTGACATTCTAGATGAAAATGCCTGCGCATATTTATCAAATCCGCACGTTAAGGAAAACTTAGCACAACTTGCCCAGCAGCAGTTGATTTTTGAATGCCAAATGCCGTTAACTGATGTGGAAGCGACCGAGCAATTAATAGCGGTTATCACTGAACTGCCGACACTAAAATTAGTCATTAATCATGCCGGTTGGCCACCCGAAGATATTGACAGTAAACAATGGCAAAATTGGCAAAGTGGCATACAAGCACTAAGTGGTTATGATAATGTTGCCATTAAATGCTCGGGGTTTGAAATGGTTAATCGCCAATATAGTGAACCGTGGCAACAGCATGTCATCAAACATTGTTTAACCACCTTTGGTTTAGATAAAACCATGCTAGCCAGTAATTTTCCTTTGTGTTTATTTAAAAGTAGCTATCAAAAAAACTGGATAATCCATTTCGAAAACCAACCATTATCAACAACTGAACTTGAATTGTTATGTTATAAAAATGCCTTGCACATCTACCAAATTCCTATTTAAGCTATAAATTAAGAAGAAAAATCTACCCATAAGACCTTAGATAAAATATTATTTCATTACTTCGCACTTTCATGGTGAATTAATGGATAACTTCGACAGAAAAATTCTTAAAATATTACAAAATGACTGTACGCAGCCAGTCAGCGAGGTTGCCGCTCAAGTGGGGCTTTCAACAACCCCATGCTGGCGACGTATTCAAACTATGGAGAAAAATGGTGTTATAAAAGGGCGGGTTGCCTTGGCCGATCCTGAAAAGTTAAATGTTGGCTTAACCGTTTTTGTGATGATTAAAACCAACCAGCATAATTCTGATTGGCTTGATGATTTCAGTATCAATTCAAAAGAGTTTCCAGAAATTACCGAGTTTTATCGAATGAGTGGCGAAGTAGACTATTTACTACGTGTCGTTGTTTCTGATATGAAAGCCTACGATGCTTTTTATAAAAAACTCATCGGCCAAGCCAGCTTTGCCGATATTAGCTCAAGCTTTGCCATGGAAGAAATTAAATATACGACCGCACTACCCGTTGATTATATGTAACGTGTGATAAAAAAGGATGGCGATTAGCCATCCTTTTTACCTTCAGATATTGAAGCTGATTACTTTAATGAATTAACCGTAACATGCGGTGAGCGTTTCACGACTTCGTCATTTAATTCAATGCCTAAACCAGGTACTTCTGTCACTTGGAAAAAGCCATTTATCGGTTGTGGGTCTTGCAAACACAATTCACGATTCCAATGCTTAGTCGCATAAGTATGATGCTCATGGATTAAAAAGTTAGGAATTGCTGTTTCTAAATGCAAAGACGCTGCTGTTGCTACTGGGCCGCCACAAACATGGGCTTGAATACGAATATCATAGACATCAGCATAGTCACAGACTTTTTTAGACTCGGTAAAACCACCACATAAACCCACATCAGGTTGAAGCACATCAATACTTTGATCTTCAAAATACTGGCGTACATCCCAACGATGATATAAACGTTCACCACCGGCAATGGGGACATTAACCCGTTCAGCCACTTTTTTATGCACTTTCGCGTTTAAATAATTAACCGGCTCTTCGTACATCATACAGCCAACTTCTTCAACAATTTCGCCCATTTGAATCGCAGATGCAGCGCCCATTAATGAATGTGATTCGAAAATAATATCAACATCTTCACCGACGGCATCACGAATAGCGCGTAATCGGTCTCCAAATAAACGCATCTGCGGCTTGGTAAATAATTTAGTGCGATCGAACGATGATGTGCCATCGGCATTATAAACAATAGGGTCTACTTTTACCGCATCGTAACCTTCAGCCACCGCTTTTAGTGCAGCTTCAGCATATTCTTGAGGTAAAAATAACTTCTTAACTTCAACGTCCCAATCAAACTGTAATTGGCTAGCGTAGGTACGTAATTTATCATTAACTTTGCCGCCAAGCAGTTGATAGACAGGCACACCTAATGCTTTACCCTTTATATCCCAAAGTGCGGTATCAATAGCACTCATGGCAGAATAAAGCACCGGTCCACCACCTAATCCCCAAAAGCTTTCGCGCAGCATTCGAGACCATAACAATTCGGTTCTAAAAGGGTCAAAACCAATTAAAACCGCTTCGGTAATTTCTTTAATCATCGCCGCTGCAGCACTATGCCCCCAATCGTAAGCAAGGCCTGCTTCGCCAACCCCCGAGATACCTTCATCGGTATGAACACGAATAAAAACAGGATTCCAACCGGCGCGATCTGGACATTCAATATCAAAAATTTCTACGTGAGTAACTTTCATTTTATCTTCTCTAAATATGTGAGTGTTTGTCGCAGAGAACTTATTTCAATAGCGGCATAAGGAGGTGTAAAGACAACTTTATGATTAGGTCGCAAAGCTAGGATCAGCGCGATAGACTTTCCTGACCATGGCCGGCCAAGCCTTTTGACCGCCGGTACTACCCGTATGAACAATATTTGCTTGCGCTTTTATACCATCGACAATACTTTGATCGACTAAAATAGTTGCCATACCGGTTGCCATTACTTGTAATTGCACTTGACAAGCACGTGTTAAATCATACATGTGCATAAAAGCATCGCCAATAGTTTCACCTAAAGTCAAACCTCCATGGTTTCTTAATAACATAAAGTTTGCCGAGCCCAAGTTATTTTGTAAGCGAAGTTTTTCGTCAGCATTTACCGCTAAACCTTCATAATCATGGTAGCTAAGAGAAGCCAATGCGAACATAGCATATTGACTTAACGGCAATAAACCTTCTTGTAAACTCGCCACAGCAATAGTTTCATTAGTGTGTAAATGCAAGACACATTGCGCGTCATGGCGAGCTTCATGGACAGCGCTATGGATAGTAAAACCCGCAGGGTTAATTTCAAAAGGACATGCTGGGTCAATAATATTACCTGCTATATCTATTTTAACCAGATTCGATGCGGTAATTTCATCAAAAGCTAAACCGAAAGCATTAATGAGTAAATGCTCAGAATCAGGTATGCGTGCTGAGATATGAGTGTAAATTAAATCATCCCAGCCATGCATAGCGATAAGACGATAACAAGCCGCTAAATCGATGCGTGTTTGCCACTCTTGTGCTGATACTTTATTTTTTAAGTTAATCTGTGGGATAGTTAACATTAAAGTCCTTTAAAGAATTATTATTCTATAATTTTAAATCATCGATAATACAAATCAAACCGCTAGTGTAATAAATTACAATTAAAGGCTAGATAAAAATCAGCTAAGTTAAGCAAATTGGTATCAATTAAATAAACATCTTAATTAAACTACCAATGAGTAAAATAAACACCAAAATAGGAATGATTTTTGAATACTTAGCTTGCTCTTCTTCACCCATAGGTTTGCCAAAACGCTCACCTAAAATAACCATTAGGGCAATACCGGCAAAAACAGCTAATAAAATCATGATTAAAGTCATTATTTCTCCTATTATTAATCTCTAAACCAATTGCACATTGCATTAGCTAATTATTCAATTACCATAGCAAGATAACAAGCAAAAATATGTAAACAACAATATGACTGCACCTGATAACTTTGCTGAGAAGCGACGCTTTATTATAAGATTAGGCAAAGCTTTGCATAAGTTTGGCACGCCTGCTTATCGTCTTGAAGCACATCTTCAAGATGTTTCGACATTTCTCGAATTAAAAGCATGTTTTATCATCACACCAACAGCTCTGACTTTTGTCTTATCTGAAGATGAAGAGAACCAACAATATAATCATGTTATTCGAGTAAAGCCAGGTGATCTTGATTTAGGTTCACTGGCACGAACAGATGAATTAGTTGATGAATTAAGTTCGGGTCAACGCACGTTATCTGAGGCCATTGAACGACTTGATGATATCGCCAATAAACCCAACCCTTACGGTCGTTTTCTTACCTTTTTAGCGTTTGGTGCTTCAAGTGGTGCTTTTTCCATGCTAATGCACACCAGCTGGAACGATGTATTTTGGTCAGTATTATTAGGTTTTGTTGTTTGCTTATTTACCTTTTGGGCCGAATACTCACGCCGAGTTACCGAGACATTAGAACCAATTGCAGCCATTACCACCGCCCTACTCGCCTCGGCCATTACGCTAATTGACCCAAGTATTAATATGCCCTTGGTTATTCTTTCAGCCATCATTGCTTTTATACCCGGCTTAGCATTAACGCTAGGCTTAGCTGAATTAGCCGCTCGACATCTAATGTCAGGTACTGCCCGTATTATGGACGCGGTAATGATGCTATTTAAGCTTTATTTTGGCGCGGTATTAGGCATGGCGTTAGGAAAGTTATTTTGGGGCGAAGTATTATATGTTACCCCCGCTAGCATGCCTGTTTGGACAGCATGGGCGGCAGTGACCACTTTATCTATAAGCTTAGTTATATTATTTCGCGTTCGTAAAAAAGACGCTCCATGGGGAATTATTTCTGGCTATGTTGCTTTTGGTGCTAGCATTATTGGTGCCGCTTACTTAGGCCCAGCGCTTGGCGCTTTCGTTGGTGCCTTTGTTTTAGGCATGTATGCTAATTTATTCTCACGCATAATGAGATTACCTTCAAGCATTGTTAAGCTATTAGGTTTAGTCGTGCTGGTGCCTGGAAGTAAAGTTTATATCGGCTTAAACAGTGCGGTATCTGGAGTGAATATGTTAAATACCAATAATATTGGTTCTGAAGCCTTCCTAATTTTTATGTCGCTTGTCGCTGGCCTTGTTTTTTCAAATGTTGCCTTACCTTCTCGTAAAACGTTGTAATAAAGAACGCTAATGAAACCAGTTAACAAAAAAACAGCCTATCACCATGGCGACTTACGCAGTTCGCTCGTTGAAACGGGCGCCGAGATGATTGAAGAGACAGGAATTGAAGGACTTTCATTACGTAAACTTGCTGAGCGTATTGGTGTTTCTCGTACAGCAACCTATCACCACTTCAAAAATAAAAATGATTTACTTTGTGCGATAGCTGCACTGGGGTTTATTCAATGGACAAGTATTTCTAATGCCATATTTGACGATAATGAGCTTTCCGGGGAAGAAAAATTTCGTCAGTTTGTTTATCATTACATAACATTTGCTACCGAAAATGCTTCAATTTACGAATTAATGTTTGGTAAAACAATTTGGAAAAAAAACAATAGCGATCAAGCTTTGCGTGATATCGCTTATCCTAGTTTTAATTACCAACTAGAAATGACCAAAACTTGGCAGCAACAAGGCTTATTGATTGAAGACGAAAATAGCTTACGTTTAGCACAAGTAACTTGGGGAACATTGCACGGTATTGTGCGTTTACTCATTGATGGAATTTACCTTGATACCAGCCATATTGATGAAATGTGTGAATGTGTCGTCAAGGTTTTTATTCACCAACAAAAATTATAATAAGGGTTAGGCATGTCTGAAGACAATAACAATAAAACCGCTCAGTTTGACCAGTTTTTTTCTATTAGTTATCCTTTCAATGTCAATGCAACTATCATTGAAACAGATACAGCGCCAAGTTATCAATGTTTTATGAACACCATGCCGATGCCGTTTAAAATGGCCTCTGAAATAGTCACCCTTGACCAAGCTGCATTGCGCCCACTGCAAACACTTGGTAGCGTTGCGGGACAATTAGTTGATTATTTACATCATCAAGCTAAAAAAATAGACTTATTGGTTAGTTATATTTTGAGCGAGCAAGACAACGAAATGCAACGGTACCAAGGTACTGATTTTGGTGGTGGCGGCGTTATTTTTACCAGTAAAAACCTTTTTGATACTGGCCAATTTATTACCTTGAAAATATTTCTCCTTGATGATAATTGTGCAATTTACTGTTGTGGAGAAATAATTTCAGCAACAACGACAAGCGATGAACTCACTAGCTACAAAGTTATTTATCATCATATTAGAGAAGAAGACCGTGAAATATTAGTACGTTGTAGTCTTCATCAGCAATCAAAACAGTTGCAGGTTTTAGCGCAACAGCGCAATGAGCTATCAGCAAAAGAAAAGTAATTTAGCGCGTAAAAATATTTCTGCGTTAAGTCTAGCTGATATAAAGCACACTTTAGCGCCTATTCCTTGTTGAGCAAGTCAAAAACCGTTAGCGTGATCACGATATAATTTCAGGAAGATAGTTATGAACATGAATAAAAGATCTTTTTTAAAAGCGGGTGGTGCAAGCATTGCTGCGTTATCCGTATCAACTTCAGCATTTGCCTCATCAACGAAAGAAAGTCAGTCAAATAGCCAAGTACTAAAGGACATCACCAAAGATATTGCTGGCATTACTTCTGCAGAGCGTGAAGCTCGAATAATAAAAGCTCAGCAATTAATGCAGCAAATGAATATTTCTGCGCTTATTATTGAGCCAGGTGCTGCCATGGATTATTTCTCTGGTATTCAGTGGTGGCGCAGCGAACGCTTAACCGCTTTAGTGATCCCTCAACAAGGTAAAGTAGCGGTAGTTTGTCCCTTTTTTGAAGAGCCTAGTATTCAAGAAAGTTTAGCTATTGATGGCGATATTCGTGTTTGGCAAGAACATGAAAGCCCGTTCGAGCGTATCAAACAAATACTAGCAGACCGAGGTATTAGCCTTACCAAAGGGACGATTGGCTTTGAAAACTCGGTACGTTATTTTGTTCAACACGGTGTAATGAGTTTATTATCAACTCTTCAACATGTCAGCGCTGAACCCGTTACTCGTGGTTGTCGCATGTTTAAAAGTCATCATGAATTGCAATTGATGCATAAAGCAAATGAAGTAACACTATTAGCCTATAGCGAAGTATATTCAAAGCTAGAAGTGGGTATGACTTCTGCACAGGTTAAGAGCTTGATGAGCAATGCACAAGCGACGTTAGGAGGAAAAAGCGCGTGGAATATGGCCTTAATTGATCAAGCAAGTGCTTTCCCTCATGGCAGTAAAAAGAAGCATCTAATTAAAGAAGGTTCAATTGTATTAATGGACTGTGGCTGTAATGTTCATGGTTATCAGTCAGATATTAGCCGAACCTTTGTGGTCGGTGAGCCAACAAAGCGTCAACGTGATGTTTGGCAAACGGTACGTACCGGCCAAAAAATAGCCTTTGAGCAAGCGCAAATAGGTAATGCTGCAGGTACTGTTGACGATGCAGTACGAAAATACTATCAAGCACAAGGATTTGGTCCTGATTATAAATTACCTGGCTTGTCGCACAGAACTGGCCATGGCATAGGTATGGAAGGTCATGAAAGCGTTAATTTTGTTCATGGTGAACAAGAAAAGTTAACGGCTGGTATGTGTTTTTCTAATGAGCCTGGCATTTATATACCTGGCGAATTTGGTGTAAGACTTGAAGACTGTATTTACATGACCGATAAAGGCCCACAGTGGTTTACTATTCCCCCAGACTCGCTAGATTCTCCGTTAGGCAAGCTTGCTAAGTTCACTTAACGCACTATTTATAATCTACAGTAGGCTGTTTTTAGCAAACTAATCAATAACAGTGGCTTCACTTTATCCTAAAAAAAGGAGTAACGGATCTTCCTTACTCCTCCCGTTTTTATAACGCAGGATACAATGAAATAACCAATAAAAGTGCCATGGTAATGTTAAAAACTCTCAAGCGTTTTTGGTTAGTTAACAACACTTGTATTTTTTGCCCTAAAACAACCCAAGAACTGATGCAGGGTAAATTGATTAGCCCAAAGACAATCGCCACTAACAATACCGAGGTAAAACTCTTTGATGGAGCATAAAGGCTTATTGACGTTAGCGCCATTGTCCAAGCTTTTGGGTTAACCCATTGAAATAAAACAGCTTGAATAAAGCTAAAAGGTTTATGATTTGACGTTTGTTGTTCGATATTACTGGTAGAGCTAGCTATTTTGAATGCTAAATAGAGTAAATAAACAATGCTGACCACTTTTAGTATTTGATAACTCACCGGGAAACGATCAAATAATTGAATAACACCTAGCCCAACTAAAGCAATCATCAGTGTAAAACCAATGCCAACTCCTAATAAGTGAGGGGTCGTTTTTTTGAAACCATAATTTGCACCAGAATTCATTAACATCAAGTTATTTGGGCCTGGTGTTATTGAAGACACAAAGGCAAAAATAGTTAAGGCTGATAGTATGTCTAAATTCATTGTTATTTTGCTCTTAATTGTTTGAGAGGCAGGTAAATTTCAAGCTATTTTCACTTAAATGCTCAGATGTTATATCACAAAGTTATACTGGAAAATCAGCTAAGGGCGCTTATTATCAAAATAGAAGTCTTAAATACTAAATGCAGAGGCTCGATGACCTAACCCTTGGTAGTGCCAAAGATCAAAGAAAGTTGGGTAAATGTATCATTTTTACATGGGGATAACGCGAAGAAAACATCTATAACGCATAGGTAAGTGGGTGAACATAGCCCTCCCATCTTACCCATTTGTTATATATTATTGCTTAGATAGCAACAACTTTATTTGCACATGGACCTTTTTGTCCTTGTCCAACTTCAAACTCAACAGCTTGGCCGTCAGCCAATGTAGCGTATTCACCGCCAGATTGGATTTCTGAATGATGAACAAACAAATCTTTACTGCCGTCTTCTGGAGTAATAAATCCGAAACCTTTATCCGCATTAAACCACTTAACTATACCTTTACTCATAACACTCTCTTTATCATTGGTGAAAAATATAAACCTAACTTGCTATCACCATTACAAGTCAGGATTTGAATCTCATTAATACAAACTATATTTAACATTATATACTGTATTTATAATTAACGGTGCGCGCCACCTTTCTTTTTCATGTTGACTACTTTTCGAGCTATATCAAGTAATTCAGGTGAAACATCATCAGCACCATCTTTTATTAGTTTACTCACATCACCAGATGAAAAGAATGAGCCCCGCTCAGCTTTTACGCCTAATGATCTTACAAAATCTTTTGTTTTACCTGTACTCCCCGTATCAATATACTTAAAAATAATTTGTTCATTAAAGCTTTGTGGTTCTTGCTTTAAAGTAGCAATGGTATTGGTAAGTAATGTTATTTCCGATCCTAACATTTCTATTAACTCGGCAATATCTGAATATGGTTTCATTAAATTATTTAGCTCTTATAATATTATCTGACAATGCCAACAGGCTATCATTTTACAGGAGAAGCAAGTCAGTATGACTAACCTACTTAAAAAAATTATTATACAGTGAATGCCTCTGAGTAAACAGTCTCTATTTAAATAGCTAAGAGCAATGATGAATTATTGTTACTTTTTTAATAATATAACTTAATGAATCCCACCTTATTGGTCGATAAAGCCGCTAATGCCGCATACTTAATATTCACAACAACTTTACTACAACTTTACTACAACCAGATTATATTATTTAAAATTCTGAGTTCAATCACTTTTTTTGATTAAAAGCTGTGATTTATTACGCTTGATTGTTTCTCTTGTAAGTCTATAATCTGCATAATTATTATATAACTAAGCACAATATAAATGAAAAAATCATACAAAAATAACGTAAATCTATATCTTGTCATTTTTTTGTTGTTAAGTATTTGTATTTCCTTTTTAGCGGTAGCGACAACAGATACCCCAGAGATAAAGACTAAGGCCGTTTTTAGTCAAATAGAATCGGCTTTATTAATTTTAAAAAGTAACAATGAATTCACTAAAAGCAATATCAGAAGTGTATTAACCCAATATCTTTTGCCTGAGGTAAATATTCAATATTTTAGTTATAAAGTTATTAATCAAAATTTGCCCAAACTATCTGCCGAACTTAGGACTGAGTTTGTTACTGAGCTATCAAATCAATTAATAAATACTTATACCAACTTATTAAGTAAATATAGTGGTGAATCAATGACTATAGGTACAGGGTCATTATCAAAAAGTGGTAAAATGTCGATGATCAATATAACGATTACCGGTGAAAATAAAATCAACAAAGCGGTAGTAAAGTTACTGATATCGAAAGACGGCACTTGGCAGTTTTTTGATATTATCATTGAAGGTATTAGTTTATTAGATGCAAAGCAAAAAGAAATAAACTCAAGTTTCAGTAAGTTAGGTATCGAAGGTACGCTGTTACATCTAAAAAGTATTAATCAAAGAAGTCTCACTTCTTCATAAAAATAAAGGTAGGTACAATCGTTCTAATGGAATGGCTTAATCATACGAATAATTTAAAAGCACTTTCAACAGTACTCGCCAATAATAAATTTGTTATTGCGCTATTGTTTATTTTTCTTTTTTATATGATTAAACATCTCATTGTTATAAGAATAAAACAAAAATCAAAACAAGATAAAAGATTACAAATCGATGTAGTTAACAATATATTTACAGTATTAATAATTGTGATGGTTTTTAATATTTGGTCTGAAGAAATTCAAAAATTTGCTTTTTCGATTGCTGCCTTTATTGTAGCAATTGTTTTAGCAACCAGAGAGTTTATTCAATGTTTTATTGGTTTTATTTATATCCTGTCAAGTCGACCATTTCGTATTGGTGACTGGGTAAAAGTCGGCAATCATTACGGCGAAGTGCATTCAACAGACTGGGCAAAACTAACGCTGTTAGAGGTAAATATAGATGATTATCAATACACAGGTAAAACGCTATACCTACCCAATAGCCAGCTAATTACTTCGGTTATTAAAAACCTTAACTTTTTAAAACGATATGCAATACATCATTTTACCATTGTCAGAGATGACAGTGTTAATCCCTTCGAGTTTATTGATGAGTTGTATACTAGAGCAAGTTTATATTGTAGTGACTTCAAAGAAGTTGCAATCCGCTATAATCAACTGATCGAAAATCGTTTAGAGGTTCACATTGCAGGCCCAGAGCCACATATTCAAGTAGCAACTTCTGAGTTTGGTGATACGCAAATATTTTTTACTATATTTTGCCCAACAGAGATAGCATTAGAAATAGAGCAGAAGTTAACTGCTGATTTTATGTCATTGTGGTTTAAGCAAAAAGTGTCTTCATCAACTTTATCAAACTAATGTAATATCACTGATTATCAAGTCACTAATCACGATCTTTTTCTTGACTGAGTGACTTGTCATACGCTAACACTGTGACAAATAAAATTATTTTTTATCGTTATTCAATAAAGTAAGCGTGCCATCGAGGTGCACATCGCGTTGCGGAAAAGCAACAACAATATTATTCTCTTCAAACAATTCCTCTAATCGAAATCGAATATTACTTCTAGTCACTCTTAAAGCCGTTTCTCCAGTTGAGTTTATCCAAAAATTTACATAAAACACTAATGAATTATCACCAAAGTCTTCAAAAACGACGACGGGCATTGGCTTGGTCAATACTTCTTTTTGTGCGAGTGTCGCTTCTAAAATAAGATCCGCTACTTTTCTAGCCCGAGTACCATAAGCAACCCCAACAGAAACACTTGTTCTCACTAAACTGTCTCGAAGCGTCCAATTCACTACCGTATTTTCAAGTAGTTTACTGTTAGGAATAAGCAGATGAACACCATCAACACGCCTAATACGCGTTGAACGGGTATTAATTTCTTCTACGACACCTTTGGCATTTTCAACTTCTAAAAAGTCACCAATTTTAATAGGTCGTTCCCACATTAAAATCCAACCACTGATAAAGTTATTAATGATGTTTTGTGCACCAAAACCAAAACCAATCGCGATTGCACCCGATAAAAAGGCAAAAGCGGTGATAGGCACATTAATCAAATCTAGGGTGGTAATCAACAATATAACTATCGCAATCACATAAAAAACACGCTGTAATAAGTGTATAATATTTGGATCAGTTTTTTTGGTCGTTAAACGCTTGGTTATAAACCTTACGCCCCACTTAGTGAGTAACAACCCCAGGTAAATAATTAGCGGAATTAACAGTAACCCGCCCAATGTTACCGGTTGATCAGCAATAGTAATAACCTTAGTAGATAAGATTTCTTTTATTTGTGTAAAATCCATAAAATCCCTTAATTTAACCGACTTTTTATTTTGATCCTAAAAAGACTTTTGATGGGTCACGAGAAAGCGTTTACCCAGTGCTTCTCTTCCTAACAGCATTAAATAACTCATATCAGAGCGGTCTGTCAAGGTTATTTAGATTGACCACTTTTCTTCGCCAAGTACGATGGGTGTTTCTATAACGTAGCGTTGCTCTGTAGTGCCATTTGACGATTTAACTTTACGCATATCACTAATAGGCGCCGTACATTTCTGCATGGTATCGACATTATGCATATCAGGGTGTAGATAAAACGTCACACTATGTACGCCATCAACAATTAATTTTTTAATATTATCAACGTGTAACGACGACGTTTTTGCACCGGTATCAACTCGCACTTGTAAGTCGTCAATAGCTAAGTCTGGCAAAGCTATTGATTCTAAACGGCCGATAACAACTTTATTCACTTTTTTCATACGGTTTCATAGCTGTCGTCATTTACAGGTAAAAGCTGCTCTTGTACATTTTCAATATGATCTGCAATTTCTTCATCGTCTTCACTGAAATAAGCGACATGAAACATGGCTTCACCTTCTTGAACTAAGGGTATGTTTTGCTTACCAATTAAAATGCCTGAGCGTGTTGCTTTAACCGAATCAAATATTGCACCGTATGGACTACCAATTTCGGCTAACACTTGACCTTTAGTGATCTGATCGCCCAAATTTACAATATTATGAACAATACCACTGGCATTTGCACGCACCCATTGACTGCCATTAGCAATAAACGGCATACGTTTTTTCTTCTTGGTGCGAACAACTTTTCTAGTCATACCTAAATGGTGTAATACATTTAAGATACCTTTCATACCTGCTCGAATTGAAAACTCATCAAAACGCAGCGCTTCACCCGCTTCATATAATAATATTTTCGTTTCGTTTTTAACGGCTGACTCTCTTAGCGAGCCATCAACTAAAGTAGAGTTCAACACAACCGGTACGCCAAACACTTCCGCCAAGGCTTTGGTATCAGGATCAGACATATCCGCCCTAATTTGCGGCAGGTTTGAGCGATGAATTGCCCCGGTATGTAAATCGATACCGTAATCACAATGCTTAACGATTTCATTAAGAAATATATGTGCAACGCGTCCCGCTAAAGAGCCTTTCGCAGAGCCGGGAAAACAACGGTTTAGATCACGACGGTCAGGCATATAGCGACTTTGATTGACCACGCCATAAACGTTAACCATAGGTACGGCAATAACCGTGCCTCGCGTTATTTTAAGTTTCTTTTCGTGGATCAAGCGTCGAATAATTTCAATACCATTTAATTCGTCGCCATGTACCGCCGCACTCAAAAAAATAGTGGGCCCGGTTTTTTTAGCGCGAATAATATGAACGGGCAAAGAAACGTCGGCATCGGTATATAACTTAGCAACTGGCAACTCTATTTTTCGCTGCTCTCCAGGTAAAATTTCGAACTCACCTATACGTAATATATCCATAAAATTCTCTTTAATTATCCTTTGCCACGTGTCTTAGTATCATGAGGTTTGGCATTTTTTTCTAAAAACTCAAACACCATACCTGCAACATTTTTGCCCGTCGCTTTTTCAATACCTTCAAGGCCAGGAGATGAATTAACTTCCATGACCATAGGACCATTTTGCGAACGCAGTAAATCGACACCACACATGTTCAAGCCCATAGCCTTTGCGGCTTTAACTGCTGTGTCACGCTCTTCTTTCGATAATTTAACCACAGTAGCAGAGCCGCCGCGATGTAAATTAGAACGAAACTCACCTTCAGCGCCTTGACGTTTCATCGCAGCAACAACTTTACCGCCAATCACTAAACAGCGAATATCTGCACCACCCGCTTCTTTAACAAATTCTTGTACTAAGATGTTCGCTTTTAAGCCCATGAACGCTTCAATGATGGCTTCGGCCGATTTAGCCGTATCGGCTAATACGACGCCTATGCCCTGCGTACCTTCGAGTAACTTAATAACCACTGGCGCGCCGCCAACATTTTTAATCAGATCTTTAGCATTATCTGGCTTGTTTGCAAAACCTGTTCTCGGTAGTCCCAGACCTTTGCGCGATAGCAACTGTAATGACCGTAATTTATCGCGTGAGCGGCTGATAGCGACGGACTCATTAATGTTGAAGGTACCCATCATTTCAAATTGTCTTGCCACCGCTGTGCCATAAAAAGTCACAGAGGCGCCAATACGAGGAATAATTGCATCATACTTTGGCAATTCTTTACCCTTGTAACGCACAGCTGAACGAGTACTCGTAATATCCATATAACAGTGTAGTGTATCGATAATATCAACTTCATGGCCCATAGCTTCGCCGGCTTCTTTTAAACGGCGCGTAGAGTAAAGGTTTTTGTTTCTAGATAAGATAGCAACTTTCATAATAAGTCCTGTAGTGCTCACCTTTATTTAAGGCTAAAGAGTGAGGTAATAAGTAATATCGAGTGTATAGTTAGCTCATTAAATAATAAAGCGTCATATATCGATACGTTTAATCAAATAAAATGATTAGAAGGCGATTTATATAATTATAAAGTCGTTATTATAGAATGTTTTACGTCAACAGTTGAAAAAAATAACGATTAAAATTTTTTAAGACAAGTCACTGAGCAATTTTTACTTGTTTAGACAAATTTATTGGCTCTACAACATTGGACTAAACTGTGATTTTTCCGGGTAAAATGGCTTAAATCAATAATGGCAGATTATTTTGTATAGGATTTTTAAAGTCGCAATACTGGCAGAGTTTTAGAAAAAATGAGGGGTAAGCTTGTTGAGAATAATTAATAGCTGTGTTTATTTATGTACGAATGAAGTGAAGTAAGTGAACTCAAATTATAAAAACCACTTATATTAAGTGGTCTAAATAATTTGAGTGACTTAGACAAGCTGATAATACAAAACGATTACTCGTCTTTAGGTAAAACCTTTATTGCTTTGTAATCGCCTTCTTTTAATTCGTCATTGATACAATTTAATAAATAAGTTTTCATGTCAGCTTCTGCTATTTCATCTTCAATAGCGTATTCTTTACATTGACTTAAAAGACTTGATACGTAGTCACTAGGTGCATCCATTAAAGCAGGTTCTGCTTCTTCACTGTGTGCTATGCCTGAAGTTAGGGCTAATAAAGCGATAGCTAAAATTGTTTTTTTCATAAATATTCTCTTTAAATTAAAATTACTTACATGTCCCAATAGTCACTTAATGAATTAAGTTGACGGTCAAGAAACCTTTTTTCATTTAAAATATCTAATCTTTCTTTAACCAGATATTTTTGTTTGGCGATATTGCTAATTTCTTTTTTGTTTGCAGAGACACTCGTTACTTCGAATCCAGTGATACCAGGATTGAAATTCAAATTGCTACCTATGCCAGTACTTTCGTATGTATCAATATTCATTTTTTGCCTTCAAAAAAATCATAATTAGATTCTGGTTGGATAATGTTCCACTATTTGAGAATTGAAAAGCAAAATATTTTCGTTTAACTAATCAATTTTTTTTGTTAAAAAAGGAAAATAGCTAACCCTTGATATATTGAGTGCGAGTATAGAAAGTTCAAAACGTGACGGGGGGAGAATAAAAAAGGCATAAACCTTTAAAAAACAAAAAGATAAATTTCAAGAAGATTATTTAAATCGATTATTCCTTAACAATAAAGTAATTCCCAGCGGCTTAAAAATTCAATTGACCTGCAATAAGCAGCAACATTATTCTTTTCAGCGCTGAGAATATCCACACTCTTTATCGCTAAAATAACGATAAAACGTTAATTAAGCTGATTTTTCTAAAGCAGTAATAATGTACCACAGCCAAGAAAGGCTATAAAACCAAATATATCTGTTACGGTTGTTAAAATAACAGCTCCAGATAATGCGGGATCGATGTTAAATTTATTTAATATCCAAGGTATCCATACCCCAGATAACGAAGCCACTAAAATATTACCTAAAATAGCGATACAAATAGTGACTGATAGCATAGGATTTTCAAACCAGTAAAAAGTAATGATGCCAATGACCGTCGCCCATAACATGCCATTAATTGCGCCAACTTTAAGCTCTTTTTTAACGATAGCCTGCCTATTAGCATCACTAATTTGCCCTAACGCTAAACCACGTATAATCAAGGTTAACGTTTGACTACCTGAAATACCGCCCATTGATGCAACCACAGGCATAAGCACGGCAAGTGCAACAACTTGTTGTAAGGTCGCTTCAAATAAACCAATAAACCAAGAAGCTAAAAATGCAGTCACTAGGTTAATGCCCAGCCAAATCGCTCGGTTTTTACTACTTAACCAAACACTGGCAAATAAATCTTCTTCATCACTCAAACCAGCCGCTTGCATTAATTGATTATCTTTTTGCTGGTCTTTGTACCTATAAGCAGAGTGCAAATCTAAACGGCCGGTTAAATGGCCATTTTCATCAACGATAGGTAATGCTGATTTTCCAGAAAGGATCACTTCGTCAATTGATTCATCTATATCTTTACTGGCTTCTAACACTTGAACATCTTGATACTCCACACTGGCTAAGGGAGTATCACCATCTAAAAGCAACAATTTATTGATGGGGATTTCACCAAGTAATTGGGCATTATTATCAACAATATAAATAACTTCAGTTAACGGTAATAAATTTTTTGCACACACTTTCTTTGCGGCTGCCACTTTCAATTTTTGCGAAATTCTTTTTTCGTCAAAGCTTTGCCAACGTCCCACTTCATCTTCAGAATAATCTTGAGCCTTTTTTAAGTACTCTCTTTGTTTAGCTGTCATTTTTGTGACAGCATATTCAATAAAGCGATCGCTTAAATCTTCAGTAAGTTCTATTAAGCTGTTGGCATCTAATTTATCAAACAAAGGAAAACAGGCGTCGTCATCCATTGCATTTAATAACATCTGCCGAGATTCATTTTTCATCTCTAGAAAAATATTTTGTTGATAATCTGCGCTCAACAACACCCAAAGACTTAATCGAGGTTTGATAGGGAAAGCTTCTAAAAGAATTGCTACGTGCTCTGGCATGAGCGTATCTTCAATCTCAGCAGCTAATTCATTTAATTGAAGATCGTTGGCTAATAGTTCTTCGATTTTTTCAATATAAGTAGGGAGTAGTTCTAGGGACATTTAATTTCCTAATAAAGATTTCAACAAATTTTTTGAATCAAACTAAGTAAAATTTTGCGTTTTATTTTATGGGTTATTTAACTATAGAATCGCATTATTCTCTAATCATTAAACTAGAAAACTAATGAAAATGCCAAAATTACAACCTTTTGCTATAAAAACGCAAAAGTTTTCATTTTATTCCAAATTGTGGCGATTACTTTTTAAGAAGCGGCAATGGCAACTTATCGAAGATTGGCATTATAGCTTACCTAACAAAAGAATCGTTATAATTCCAAAAGGCTTTATTTTTGATGGTAGTTCGTATCCGCCAATAGTCTGGCTTTTCTTCTCGCCAACAGGGTTATTACTCATCCCAGTTATTTTGCATGACTTTTGTTTTGAGTATAATTATTTATGGGCTAAGCAGGATGATAAAATATTTAAATTTAAAGAAGGCTATGGTTTTTTAAAATGGTCAACACTGATCCGCAAAGTCGGTATAGAAAGAAACGAACTACTGCTAATTGATTATTTTATATGGATACTGTGTATGGCTTTTGGTTGGGTAAATTGGCTAACATTTCAGCGCAAAACTAAGCCTACGTTATTACCGGAGGACAAATAAGAAAATTTTAAAAGTCTCAACCTAGAATTTGTTAAGAAGAGGATAAACTTATTGGTAAGTTTATCCTTAAATCTACTGCATATTGATTGTTCTATCGACTAAAGGGCTGCTGCTTGAGTAAATATGCTGCCATTTAAACAATGAAACGACTTATGCCTAGTTATTTTTATGTATTTTTTCCACAACAGTTCAACTTTAGTTTGACCTTCAAGTTGTGATCCACACATGTTGACAAACTGTATTTCAACGTCATTTTCTGGCGAACAAATAGCTTTTTCTAACATCAGTAAACGTTTGCCTAGCTGTGTTAATAATTCTGCTTCGGCGATATTGAAATCTCCAGATTTTCTGAAACCACGTGGGAAATTTACATCATCGTAAAATTGTGTTGCAGCAATAAATCCATGTATTAAAGTCATTTGTGCCTCTATTGACAGGGTATAGGTTTTAGCGGATTATGCGGCTAACAAGCAAGGCTGTAAAACAAATAATAATTATCGTATCGATAAGAGATTGCAGTATGGATATTGAGTTAATTAAAACCTTCTTAGAAGTTAAGGATTGTCGTCACTTTGGTAAAGCGGCCGAAAACCTATATCTGACTCAAGCGGCGGTTAGTACCAGAGTTCGTCAGTTAGAGAAATACTTTAATGTGACCTTGTTTCAGCGCACCAGAAACAATATTCAATTAACACCCGCAGGAGAAAAGCTTGTCCCCTACGCGGAGCTTATGATCAATACTCTTCGAATGGCAAAACAAGATATTGCCATAAGCACTGAAAAAGTTGCGCACATTTATATTGCCGGCACACCTAATACTTGGGATGTTTATATACATGATGCCATTTCAAAGATATATATCAATGAACCACAGATCAGTTTAATCGCTGAAATATTATCGCGAGAGCAATTAACCAGACAACTACTTGAGCGCACTTTAGATGTTGCCATTCTATTTGATCCCCCAAAAGTAGAAGAGCTAAAGATTGAATCTTTGCATATGTTTAATTTAATCCCCGTGACAACTTTTAATAACAAAATAACAACCGCCGCAGACCTACAGCGTTATATTATGATTGATTGGGGAACAAGCTTTACTCACTGGCATGCTAAAGAATTTCCTGACATCTCAATTCCTGCAATTAGAACGAGTACAGCGCGTATTGCACTTGATTTAATGCTGCAATGTGGCGGGAGTGCCTATCTACCAGACATGCTAGCAAAACCTTTTATAGAACAAGGAAAGTTATTTGAAATCAAAACTTTACTTGTTTTCGAACGTGAATTATTTATTGCCTTTCATAAAGAAAATGAGAATGAAGAACGCATTATTGATATTAAAAATTTACTGAGAAAAGATCAGCCCGAAGCCCCCGCTATTATGAGCCCACAGTAAGATTAAAAACGGATACGCTTGCTAGCGAACCAGCACAGTCAATACAAAATGTTTTTAGTAAAAATCATTTATCGTTAACGTAAAAATATTTTACTTTTCTTGTTAGTAAAAAGCGTAGATTATGCTGTTTTTACTTGAGTATCCTTTGGTGATATAACAATGAATATCAATTCTAATTATGAGTTATCAGCTTCTGATGAAATAAGTTTTAACTATGATCTGTCTTCAAACGAAGGAGATGATAATAACAATGATGATGATAATGATAACGATAGTGACAATAACATTGCTGAATTTGAGTTACATACCTCACCTAGCGATGTAAAAAAATCAAGACACAGTAACAAACGTACTTATTTAGCCAAGAAAAAAATTGAACAACTGCAAGAAGAACGACAACTGAGAAGGTTCACTCAAGATTACTATGATGATTGGGATTAAGCGCATAATTAACGCTTAATTGATAAAATAATAGTAACGCGAATTAATGATGAATTAATTCGCGTTTAGTTCTTTAGCAAAAAAGATTACCCGCCACTAAATTGCCATTGAGTGAGTCAAACAAAACGTTGTTATCAACTAACTTCCATTAAAAAAGTGATTAAGTTTATTACTGAGTCATAGCTCTTCAATTTTCAGGTCTAAACTAGTCTAAAGTTAGAACTGGTGTTAAAATATCAAATAGCCCATTTAGGTTTCAATAGTGACACAATAAGGCTTGATAACATCAAAAACCACAAATCAAGAATAGACCTTGCAAGTCAACCGCTAGCACCTAGACCTCAAACAACTTAAGAGTACTAATAACCATGAATACAAAAATCTATAAGCGCGTATTTGCTTTGGCTGGAGAGTTAATGCTTGCTGCTCAGGAAAGAAATCAAATCAACTTTGACAATTGCTACAGTGAATTAAAACAACTCTGTGATGATAATGAAAGTACTGATAAAGACCATCCTGTACAGTGGGAAACACTGGCTGACTTTACCGATGATTTACCCTTAGCCATTTCAATTTACGAGAAAGCATTACTTAAAGCAGAAGAGATTAATTCAAAAGATTTTCGTTCATCAATTGGCTTCTCCGTTGCATCACTGCAAGTTGAATTAGGTGAAAAAGAAAATGCGATTGAAAACTTAGAAAAAGCAAAAATCAGCTGTAATAAAATTGTCGACAAAGAATTAAAAGCTGAAATTCATGATTTATTAGAAGCGTTAAAAAGTGAAGTATCGAGTCCTTACTAAATAACTCATAGCCCAACGAGTAACTTTATTTAACTTTGATCAATAATCAAGTTACACCTAAATTGATACAGTCGCCTGCTAGCGTAGACGACTGCAATGCCTAATTTATAAGCTATAGTAAGGTCGCTTTACCTTATGACTTCTGGTTCTTATTTGCTTTAGTTGGAAAGTTAATATCCGCCTGTTGCATTCAATGTATGCCTTTATCGACGCTGTTCGCCTAATATGAACTCAATATATCCCCGAAATAATTTTTCATACTGAGTATGACTTTATAAACGTTATGTAAAGCCAAAAAAATAATAACCAAACAAAGAGCATAAAGTATTGCCCAATGCTAAATAAAGTGGGGGAATAAACATAAATTCTCCTTTGATACTCAATATATATAGGTAATACTTAGCAAATATTCGCTTGCACACATCTGTGCTCCCCCTGAATGGATCTATTCACTAGAACGGAGTAATAAACAATCATGATTATCTTTTTTATCTGCATCACTCTATTAATATTGGGCTATAAATTTTATAGCCCTTTCATTGAAAAACAAGCGGGCATTGATGAAACAATCAAAACACCTCAAGTACGTTTTGAAGAAGGGGTTGATTATGTTGCCATCCATCCAGTTAAAGCCTTTCTTATTCAGTTTTTAAATATTGCCGGGGTAGGTCCTATTTTTGGTCCTATCCTTGGTGCTCTCTATGGACCGGTTGCACTTATTTGGATTGTACTTGGTAATATTTTAGGTGGCGCAGTACATGATTACTTTTCTGGGGTCATGAGTATTAAAGAAGATGGTAAAAGTTTGCCTGAAATTGCAGGTCACTATTACAACGTTTACTTTAAAGGGATAATGTTGATATTCACCACCATGCTACTGTTTTTTGTTGGCGTTGTCTTTATCATGAGTCCTGCCGGATTATTAAGTAATTTAAGTTATTTTGAAGGCACATTTTTAGCCGGTAATACCTTTTGGGTTTTAGTTATTTTAGGCTACTATTTACTGGCAACACTTTTACCGATAGATAAAATAATAACCAAACTCTACCCCCTTTTTGGTTTACTCATGATAGTGATGACCTCGCTTATCGCGATATCATTACTTATGAATGCGCCACACTTACCTGTCGCTGGTGATTTTTTGGGGTATTTTAACTCAGACCATTACAGTCATGACTTTTTAGAGCCTAATACTGACGGTCTCCCTGTCTGGCCGTTATTATTTATAACAATTACCTGTGGTGCAATTAGTGGTTTTCATTCGACACAAGCACCGATTATCGCGCGTTGTTTAACCAATGAAAAATATGTACGCCCAGTCTATTATGGCGCGATGATGTGCGAAGGCATTGTAGGTTGTGTTTGGGCCTTAGCCGGTATAGCAGCATTTCCTGAAGGTTACTCAGAACTTAAAGCATTGCTTGACCAAGGGGGGCCTGGCTTAGTGGTTAACCATATTGCAAACAGCTACCTTGGCGCACTCGGTGGCATTATGGCTATTATTGCCGTTGCGATATTCCCTATCACTTCTGGAGATACCGCTTTTCGGTCCTTGCGTCTAACCTTAGTGGATGCATTTAATATCCCACAAAGTTTACGCAACCGCCTCTTGTTAGCCGTGCCTATTTTAGTTATTGCTTATTTTATGACAAAATTAGATTTTTCAATAATATGGCGTTATTTTGCTTTTTCAAACATGCTACTTTCTACCAGCGTATTATGGCTGGCCACTAAATTTTTGTTTGACCGTGGCACTTTCCATTGGATCGTCAGTTTACCTGCCATTGTTGGTACTAGTGTTAGTGTCTCTTATATTATGACGGCAGGAATAGGCTTAAATTTACCCAGTGAATATGGCAAATTAATCGGGGCTGTGGTCGGTGTTATCTCACTTATCTTATTAATAGTGGCACACAATAAACGGGTAAATATTGCCTCAACAACAGCTTAATGTTTAAGGTGTTTAAGGTGTTTAATGTTTAACATTAAGAAAAAAGCAGTGCTAATTAGCACTGCTTTTTTATTTGTATCAGCCCAATAAAACACTATTACTGTTAATTATTTAGGGTGAAAAATCAAAGAAAATCATTAGTCCCTAGGGAGCTCAATCAGACCTAGGCCAAATTGATAACTGATGATAATTAACGTATTCTAAGCAATAACAGCCAACATTAAGGCGTGCACTTATATTTTTATATTTCCCTAGCCTTTGAAACCTTGTCAGTAAAAATAAAATATTATTGTCGCGCAAAACGGCCATAATTATTATGCTGCCGCTAAAAGTATTGGGTATTAGTACCTTTATAGTAAAAAAACATTATTGTGTTAGTGACAATATGCCAAGGGAATTGCTAAATTTATGCAAATTTTTTTTAAAAAAGGACTCAATGTCGTTCGCTCAGTTGCCGACAAAGCCACAGGAGAGTTAGCGGCTAATTACTCCATTGTTAAAGAAAAAGTGAATGGTTTACCCGTCTTTATTTCCGCAGAGAAGTCAGATAAGTATGATGATATCGAGTATGACGAAAAACACTATTTTGTTATACCTTTCCAACTCTCAGAATATAAATTTGCCTTGCACACCATGCGGTGTCTCCCGAATGCTGTTCCAGAAATTAACAACCTACCCAAAAGGCGTGTTTTTCACTTCCCCAACCAGCATTCAGAAGAAATGCTTAAAAATTATATGCGCCAATCCGCAGAAGAGATGGTAAGAAATAAAAGCGCAAGTAATCCAAACAGTATTGAATCTTTGGCCGATCAAATTGACGCGCTAGATAAAAAGCTCACATATGGCATGCTATTAGTGGGTGGTTTAGCCGCGGTGGTAAATCCATTATTGGGCGTAGGTATTGCGGCAAAAGCATTGTTACCCAGTGTTGGCGGTATAATTAATAAGTACGGCTTGCGCCCTACGGGAGAGAAACTTTCCCAGCATCTGCTGAATAAATCAATAGAAGAAGCTGATGCTCATATTGCAAAAGAATTTGCTGATGCAAGTACACTGCAGGTTATTAATCCTATATTACAAGAGTTAGAGTTGACACTACGTACCACAGAATTGCAGCACGACCCAATAACTGACGCCAATTTAGCTGATGGCAGTATTCCTGAGCTTGATGGAGAAAGATGGCGAGAACTAACTGAGGTCGCTATTTGTCATGTTTACAAGGAGGTTTATCAAACGCCATCTCTGCACAAAAAAGCGAGCCTTGGGCCTAAAGACTTAAGATGGCTAAAAATAATGTTTGAAGTAAACAGTAAATAAAGCTTAATTGCATAAAGACTTCACTAGAAGCAATAAGCTATTGAACTTTTTGTATTTATAATAAAAATAAGTAACAACTGCCCTTTGCTAACCGTTTATTGTCAAATCAATGACACTTGGGGCCAGTTTTACTGACCCCCATTTCATAAAAGCAATGCAGATTTATACCTGCTAACGAGTCACTTATTGACCACTCAACCTTTTGCCAAAAGATATAGCATAAGCTGGTGAGCGCATTCTTAATACCGGATCATCACTTGGCGTAAAGCCTACTGACATCATATTAGGATCAAAATTAGTATTTTTACATGCATCGCTGCCACTGGTATTAACGGTCACTGTGCCTAGCGTTACTTGAGGACGTTCACTTGGCCACTGTTGTGATGGGTCAATATCACTGTCTTGTGCTTCACCTAAACTTGCCAGAATGTTAAAACTAACCGTCTCATCTTTAAGCTGTTGCGCAAAGGTATCCGCTAAAAACTCAGTAGGCATTTTAGCAGCCTCAGCTTTTTCTAATGTTTTCACCCCTAAATTAGGCTCGATGGTCCAGCGAAATTTAGTTTTCTGTTGATTAGGTTGGTCAAAGTAAAAAGTGTGCAGACCAAAGAACTCAGTGTTGGCAAATGAAGCGGCTGTTTTAGCCGTTTTATTCCACATAGCATTAGCTTGAACACTCGGATGTTGTTGAATATATGCCATGGTTTTAGCGGGATCAGTTTTACCATTTTCGTCAGGAAGTAAGGTTGATAGAAAACCATGAAAAACTTCTGGGTTTTTACCGGCAAACACCGGAAAGTTATTACCAGTAAAAGTGTGGAAAGAGCCATCAGGTAACTTTATTTGCATGCCCATGCCGCGTGTGCCAGCCGCTTTTTCATCACTATTGGGATTTGAACCACCAACGGAAAAGCGAATAGATACCGGTAGTTCGCCGTTCGATAACAAAGCAGCCCCCGTAAAATGTTGATTAGGTGTTGGTATAAAAGTACCCGATGCACACAAACCTTTAGCATGTGCTTTTCTATAGCCAGGATGTTTCCCGCCCAATTTTTCAAATATTTCAACAAAATCATTAGCGACAACTTCTTTATCAGTGGCTGCAGCGTTCGATGTTGCTGTAGCAGTAGCGATGAGAAAAAAAGCACTAATACTAGAGGTGATGAGATTATGTTTCATTGGTTTCCTTAGAGTGGTTATTTCAATAGTTCAAATGACGAAAAATGTCATCGATAAGATCTAGAGTATTATCTACAAGCATAGCAAAGGACCTTAATAGTGTAATAAATATTTCACGACCAACGAGCATAAGACTAAAAAAATTTGTTGTCAGAGTTACGGTGAAAATAATGATGACTTAATGACACAAAACATTCTTATTCAACTTCAAATCTTTCATCAATAAAAAAGCTGGGTTTACAACCTACCCACCGGTCGGTTAGAATGAATTATCATTAATAGTTAATTAAGTCCTGAATATGAGAGACGCAGAGCTAACTCGTCAAAAGATACTAGAAATAAGTGCGGATGAAATTCATAAAAAGGGTTTCATCGCAACAAGCTTATCTTGTATTTTGGTGCGCTGTGAAGTTTCAAAAGGTGCCTTGTATCATCATTTTAAAAATAAAATGGAGCTGGGCTACGCTGTTTTTGAAGAAATTTATACACCCATGTTTTTAGAATTATGGCAGCCAGCAGTAGAGGTAGATGATCCTATTGAAGGTTTATGCGACTTTTTTACCGCTATGTATACTAACTCATCTTGTGACGAGATTGTTTGTGGTTGTCCTTTAAATAACCTTTGCCAAGAGATGTCTGGCGTAGATGAAGGCTTTCGCTTACGTATTCTAAACATGCAGCAACAACTCAACCAACTTATCGCCATTAACTTACAACGTGTCGCTAACCAGCTTCGTGACGACATTGATTTTAGCCAAGTTGCCTATTTTATTGTTTCAACTTTTCATGGTTCTTCTAGTTTAAGTAAAAGTTCTAAAAACAAAGACCTCTTTGAAAAAGTCATCAAAGAACTGTGTAACTATATTAGAAACCTTAGAAGTCATTAACGCCACTCTTTTCATTTATCTCCTTGGCTTTTTACAGCCGATATAGCAAATAGTAATAAAAGATATCAATTAAGTATTTACATACCGCATGGTCGGTATGTAAAATACCCTTAATGAATTAACAATGACTCAGCACTTAATGCGCTCTCTCAAATACGGACAAAAACATGAAACACTTAATGGCAATATTTACTCTCTTATTCATGACTTCATTGGCAAGCTTTTCCAGCAATGCCTACAGCATTGAAAACTCTCCATACACGGTAATTGCTGAAACAGGTGAACGATTGTTTTCTCGTATTGCTAAAGATCAAGAGTCACTGAAAAAATTCCCTGAACTGATGCGTGATATTGTTGAAGAAGAGCTAATGCCATCAATAGATTACAAATACGCCGCATTCAAGGTTTTAGGTAGAAATTTGAGAACGATGACTCCAGAACAGCGTGAAAAATTTGTTGTTTCTATGCGTAGTTACTTAGTAAGAACTTACGCAATAGCGTTAAAACAATATAAACAACAAGACGTTGTATTTGAGTCTCATAAATCAACAAATGGCGCAAGAATTGTTGGCGTTAATTCAGTTATTCGTAATGCCAATGCGCCTGAAATTAACATTACTTTTCAAATGCGCCAAGACAGACAAACAAGTCAATGGAAAGCTTATGATATGATCATCGAGGGTATCTCTTTACTCAGTAGCAAAGAAGCTGAAATAAGCCAACGGATCCAAAAGAGTGGCATTGACCAAGTGACCTTAGAGTTAGCTTCTTTTAATCAATAAGTTCTCTAATTCCGTTATCAAGCTATGCTAAAATATTTTTAATATTATCAATGCATCAGTAAGTATTAGCATAAATGACGGTTATTAATTTTTATCTTACGCGCCACGGCGAAACACAGTGGAATAAAATAGGGAAGTTTCAAGGACAGTTAGATAGCCCTTTAACCGATAAAGGCTATCGACAAGCTGATGGAATTGCTAGGCAACTAGTTGATCACAAGATAGACCTTATTGTAAGCTCAACATTGCCAAGAGCAAAAAGTACCGCTGAAATTTGTCAGGTGACCGTAGATTGTCCACTTAACTTTGCGCCGGCCTTAATCGAGCGAGACTTTGGCCTCTGGCAAGGAAAAGTTATTGACGAAGTAAAATTAGAAAAAAACTTCCACGCTATTTTTCATCAAGTAAACGGTTCCGCACCGCCGAGTGGAGAATCGGGTATTGACTGCGCACTTCGCTTTCAACAAGCATTAATTGAGATTGCTAATACTGGTGATGATGATCAAAAAACTCCACAAGATAAAACGACCACCAAGCCGAACGACATAACGATTAAGAGTATTCTTGTGGTTAGTCACGGCGATATATTACGCTGTTTTTTATCTTTGTTTGTTGAAAGTTTTTCTGATAAACAAGCAATTAACAGTCAACAAAAAGCCTTTGATAATGGCTGCATTTTTCAGCTTGCCTACCAGTGTAAAACTAAAATATTTACCCTTATAGCGACACACGACATCACTAAACCTTCAGCGGTGATAATGCGGTGATGATAAGCTCAGTGATCATGGTGATGGCATACCTGCTAGATCGTTGGCTCGGCGAAGTAAAACGATTTCATCCTTTAGTGGGCTTTGGTTGGTTAAGCACCGCAATAGAGCATACCTTTAATTTTCAGCATGTGACACCGAAAACAACCTCATTATTGTTGCCTCGATTATTGGGGGTTTTATCTTGGCTTATCTTATGTTTACCTTTACCTATTATTTATTATTACTTTCACCAAAACCAGCTACTTTTTTGGTGCTTAGATGCCTTAGTCCTTTATTTTGCTATCGGTTTAAAAAGTCTGAAATTACATGCTTTACAAATTTTTAATCCCCTTAATAAAAATGACTTAGCCACCGCACGATATTTTTGTGGTTACTTAGTTAGCCGAAATACAGCAGACCTATCCGAACAAGAAATTTCACGTGCAACCGTTGAGTCTGTCCTAGAAAATGGTCATGACGCAGCTGTTGCTAGCTTTTTTTGGTTTATTATTGGTGGTATTCCGCTGGTGATTTTACATCGACTCGCCAATACATTAGATGCAATGTGGGGCTATAAAAATCAACGTTTTATTCATTTTGGTTGGTGTGCTGCCCGCATGGACGACTTACTCGGTTGGCCAAGTGCAAAAATTACCGCATTACTTTATGCTTGCCAAACAAATTTTTCTTGCTCAAAAATGATCAGTGCGCTAAATAATGGTTATCGACAAGGCCAGCATTATAAAAGCCTAAATGGCGGTTGGGTAATGGCTACGGGCGCCAGCGTTCTAAACTTTACGCTAGGTGGAACAGCAACTTATCATGGCAAGACAGTAACGTCGACACCATTAGGTTGTGGTAATAGCGTTGTTAAAAATGATATTTTTCGTAGTATAAATCTGGTCAATAAAGCGGTTATTATTTTGATGTTTACTTATTTTTGCTATCAGCTCCTGCATTACTTTTATAGTGTAAATTTGTGATGGACAATCAAGCTGATGGAAGTTCGCCCCTGTTAGTACACGGTGGTCAGCTCAATGAAGTTGCCCAACGCTATCAAATTCCCTTGGAAAAATGGCTAGACTTGTCGACAGGTATCAGCCCAATTAATTACCCGATCCCCGCTATTCCTGAAAATATCTGGCAACAGTTACCGCAGCCAAACCAAGCAATGCTATCTGCGGCTAAAAATTATTATGGTACACAGAATATTAGCGTAACGAGCGGTAGCCAAGCGGTTATTGCCCGTTTACCTGCGCTCTATCTTAATCATATCAATCAGCCAGCAAACGGGATAGAGGTATGGTTACCGGAAGTGGGCTATAAAGAGCATGAACGAGCATGGCATGATGCTGGTTTTACCATAAAAAATTATCAGCATTTACCCACTTGCGAAGTGCTATCTCGCTACGCGATTGTTGTGGTGATTAACCCTAATAATCCAACCGGTGAATTACAGCAACAGCAAACATTAACCACACTGTTAACGACTCTGGAATCATTATCGGGTTGGCTAATTGTTGATGAAGCTTTTATGGATGTCATAACACCTAGTCAATCGCTGATCCACTTAACAGCCAACAAACATCTTTTTGTGTTACGTTCAATCGGTAAATTTTTTGGCTTAGCGGGAATTAGAATCGGCTTTGTAAGTGCGCATCCTTCTTGGATAAATAAACTACAGCAGTTATCTTCACCTTGGGAAGTTAATGGCCCGGCTCAATTTATTACTGAGCAAGCCTTAAAGAATAAAGTATGGCAAGTAGCGCAACAACAGCAGTTAATCGCCTTATCAATAAGGTTAGAAGCGTTATTGGCAAAAACTTTTTTACCTAACCAAGATAAAAGCAATGACCCAAGCATCACCATCAGTGGGTGTGGTTTATTTAAAACTCTCGTTCATCCCCAAGCAACAGAACTTTATCAAAAATTCTGTTGCCAAGGACTCTACGTGCGTTTGTGCGATGAAAAAAACGCTCTGCGTTTTGGCATACCTGATCAAGAGCAATACCAGATATTAGCAAAATCATTGGCTGAGCATAGCCATAGCTGAAGCGAGCTTTTCAGCTAACTCACCCTTTTTTAACTGTCCTTTGTCGACATCAAAATTATCATAAAAACTAGGAATAGATAAATGGGCTTTTACCTCGCCATCAAAAAAGGGTGCCGACCCTACAGCGGCGGCAAGAACAGTTGCTGCTCCACCGGGTCCTGGTGACGTTGCTAATAGAACCAAAGGCTTATGCTGGTAGACTTTTTGTAGCGTTCGAGAGCTCCAGTCAAATAAGTTTTTATAGGCGGCCGTATAAGAACCATTATGCTCAGCAAAACCAATGACCAAAGCATCTGCAGTGGCTATTTTATCAAGAAAGTCTTGTGCTAACTGCGGTTTACCGAGTTCAGCTTCTCTATCAGCACTATATAAAGGCATTTCATAATCGTTAATATCAAGTACTTCAACTTGTGTATTTTCAACGAGACTAGCGGCATAGCTCACTAACTGTTTATTAATGGATTGACGACTACTACTGGCAGCAAAAGCGATAATTTTCATATAAACTCCAAAGGTAAGAAAAGGTAACAATAGGTATTTCAGTGAAGATAGTGTAATTTGTTTCCTATACAAGATTAATAACTTACTTACAGATACATTATTTCCATATGAAAGCTAATACATTATTTTCTTTTTCACAAAGTCAAAGTAACTTACTTGATGGTATAGCTGTTTTTGTCCAAGTTGTGCAAAGCAAAAGTTTTGTCAATGCCGCTGAAAAAATGCAGCACTCTACGTCTTATATCAGCAAGGAGGTTAGTAAGCTAGAAACCCGTTTAGGCGTCCGCTTGCTGCACCGCACGACCCGAACTTTAAGTTTAACATCGGAAGGCGAAGTCTATTATCAACAATGCCAACAGATCATTGAAGATGCTTTGCACGTTGAAAATAGCCTTTCTGGACGTCAGCAAATACCGCAAGGTCGATTAAAGTTAAGCTGTCCTATTGGTATAGGTGTTTCTCGTATTAGGCCTATCCTCGCTGAATTTATGGCTAAGTATCCGAAAGTAACCTTAGACATCGACTTAAACGATCATAAAGTTGATTTGATTGCTGATGGCTTTGATATTGTAATAAGAGCCGCTATGCAACTTGAAGACTCAAGCTTAATTAGCCGACGTTTTATGAACTCAACCAGCTTAACACTCGCTTCTCCCGAGTACTTAACACAATATGGTCGACCTAAACATCCCGATGAATTGGTCCATCATCACATGATCAGTTACCGTAACTTAAAAACACCTGAAACTTGGCAGTACCGCAGCCAGAATGGCCAAGTAACACAAACACATGTAACCAGTCGAGTATCATGTAATAACTCAGAAATGATGATTTCGTTATGCTTAGCAGGACAAGGTATTATTCGTATGCCGTTATTTAATTTACGTGAAGAAGTGGCAACAGGGAAATTAGTGCCCTTGTTTGAAGACTTTATGCCAATAAACATTGGTGTTTACTTGGTTTATCCCAGTAGAAAAAATATGCCAGCTAAAGTGAAATGCTTTATCGACTTTATTGTCGATAAGTTAGGCGATAGTTAACCACAACTATGCTAAATTATTATCCTGAGTAAACATGCCGTTAACTAATGCCAGTTGAGCGAAGTAATAGCTAGTCATGATCCAAACACTCGCATAAGGTATTTGATGATAAAACTGATTAAGCCCAATGAATGAATCAGAAAGAATAAAGCTGAGCCCACCGATAATTAGCCAAATATTAGCTTTTTGTGAAAGTAAGGTAGTGATCCCCATTAATAGCAATATGGTTATATAAACCAATACCGGGATAAATAAATCGCCTAAGCCAGCATATATGATCAAAAACACGCCAACGCCATAGATACAATAGAGCCCAATAACGGGTAAACGTTTACTGACAATAGGCATGGCTACTAAGGGTTTTAAGCTAAAGATGTAAAAAAGATGAGCCACTAAGAAAGCAGCTAAACCGAGTACAAACCAATTAACTCGGTCATAATCTAAAAAGAAATCGCCAAAAATAGAGAAAACCAAGCCAAGCATAAATAACTTATGAGCGCGTTCTTTAGTACCTCTAATGTTTTGCCATGAAAAATGCAATAACACTAATATTGGCAAAATTTTTACTAACCAGCTCAGCGGATAAGGCTTAAAAAAAAGACTTACCATAAAACCACAGGCAGTAAGCAAAAATAAAAGTAAATGGGATCGGGTCATTGCTGTCATCTTCTTTGCTATAAACCTTCGCTAAAAAACACTATCTACTGAAAAACAGAAATAAGTCATCATTCAGTTCGAGATAATATCGCTAAACTACTGGCCGCTATTTATTAGCACCGACAACAAAGGGAGTATACCCTACCCCCCTTTGTCAGCTATTCGGCTTTTAAATGGCTTAAACTCTCTCAATAATTAAGGCTATGCCTTGGCCGACACCTATGCACATAGTACAAAGTGCATAACGCTTGTTGGTACGTTGTAGTTGTCGAGCCGCAGACGTTATTAAACGCGCACCACTCATGCCCAAAGGATGCCCCAAGGCAATAGCGCCACCTTGTGGGTTAATACGCGGATCGTCATCTTGTAAACCTAATTCGCGAATACAAGCTAAAGCTTGTACTGCAAAAGCTTCGTTAAGTTCAATAAGGTCGATATCTTCAAGCGATAAGTTTAAACGTTTTAATAGTTTTTGTGTTGCCGGTACTGGGCCAATCCCCATAATACGTGGCGGTACACCAGTGACAGCCATACCTAGCACTTTAGCTATCGGGGTTAAGTTGTTTCTTTGTACCGATTGACTTGACGCCAATAAGATTGCGGCAGCGCCATCATTAATCCCTGAGGCATTACCCGCGGTAATACTGCCTTTGGCATGAACAAAAGGTTTGAGTGCTAACATTTTTTCTAAGCTTGTTAGGCGAAGATGCTCATCTTGAGAGAAAATAATCGGCTCTTCTTTACCTTTTATAACACTGACAGGCATTATTTCTTCGGCAAAAAATCCAGCTTGTTGGGCACTCGCCGCTTTTTGCTGGCTAGCAAAAGCAAACTTGTCTTGGTCTGCTCGACTAATGTTAAACTCTTCGGCAAGGTTTTCTGCTGTTTGTGGCATACTTTCAGTACCATAAGCGCTATCAAGTGCTTTGTTAACAAAGCGCCAGCCCATAGTCGTATCAAACATTTCTTGAGTACGCGAAAAATCACTTTCCGCTTTGCCGATCACAAAAGGCGCACGAGTCATGCTTTCAACACCACCAGCAATAATCATTTCAGCTTCACCTGACTTAATCGCTTGCATAGCAATGCCGACAGCATTCAACCCTGAGCCACATAAACGGTTTAGCGTTGTTGCGGGTACTTGGTAAGGTAAGCCGGCTAATAACGTTGCCATACGAGCAATATTACGGTTGTCTTCCCCTGCTTGGTTAGCACAACCTAAAATAACATCGTCTACTTGGCTAAAATCTAGAGTTGGATTTCGTGCCATTAATGCTTTTAAGGGTAAGGCGGCTAGGTCATCAGCCCTTATAGTCGCTAGCGAGCCGCCATAACGGCCAATGGGTGTTCTAATCGCATCGCAAATAAAGACTTCATTTTGTCCGCTATTTTCAGTTTTTGTTGAAAAGGCACTCATCTATATATTCTCTTTTGAGTTTATCGGTGCTGCGATCTAACTGACCTCAGCATAATCTTAAGCGCCATGATAAGCACTTTTTAATCTAACTATTTTTTATTTACTGGTAAAAGCACAAGAAATAGCTGACAACGCCAAGTCTATTCTCCTTCTTTTTACTGAGAATAACGATTTATTGATAAAATCACCGAATAGATTGAAGATATCAAGTTAACCTTGATTGACCCACAATAACCTTGTGACAGACGTTTTACTCGAGCTGATTCAGTTAAAAACTACAAAACTTCATTGCTATCTGACAAGACTATTATCTAACAGGACAACCATCAACTCACTGCGCAAAAGGTTGACTTATTGCTCAGCAACCTTGAATTTATATGGCGAAATGACAAGCTATGCCCTTTATCAATCGAGCACCCTGTGATGCACTCGATAAATTAAAAGTGGTTATGGTCGATGAATCAATAAGGTTTAGCCACCTGCGAGTATTAAACTATTGAATCTGCTTGGCAATCAGTCTGTACTGGCATTGGTGCTTCAATACTCCCTGATTGGTAAGAAGTCTTAGAAACTGAAGCGATCGTATAAATACCGTTAGAAAATAATAAATTAATAAAAGAAATTTGTCGCTCTGCTCGAGTGAGTTAAATTTACTTTATCGCTTAAATAAAGTCTAAACAGATATCGGTACAGCCTTTGCCACAATAAACACCCGGAGTACTTTTATCTTCAGGGACAATTAAACGCAGTATACTGCCGCAAGTTTCACATTTCATTTGACGGCCCGCCATCACTTTTTTAATCAATGCTTTTTGATCGTTAAAGGACTTTGCACTGCTTTTTTTTAATAGGTCAAACTGAGTTATATCAAGCATAAAGCTGCCTTATTAATGCTAAATAGCCTTCAGCATCTGGGTAATAGTCAATGAAAATCATCAACCGATATTGACGTTCTCAATGGTTCTGCACTTTTATTAATATAAGAGCGCTAAGTTAAACAGCCGCGCAATAAAACCCGTCATATTGACCACCTAACGGCTCAGCGCTTGAAATCAATAAATTTTGGTAAGAACTAATATTTTCATAACTGGCGCCAACAAAAGGATAAGCGGTAATTTCCCAAGGAAAATCATCATTGCCTTCATAAGGACAAAAAGAGAGTTTTTGGTTGTTTTCTAAAAGTAACTGACCAAATTTCAAAGCGGCTTCTTCGTTAGGAAATATCACTGAAAATTCAATTTCACGGGCTTGGTTTAAATCATCACCATCAATCATCATTTGCCATAAGGCATCACCAACATTGTCTTGTGGAAATAGGGCTAAATCACGGTTCATTATTTTTCATCTTATCTTTGTAGGCATTAATTCGCCATTTTATCTGATGAAAAACATAATACCAATTCAGTTAGCGATTATTTTTGGTAAACTAGCGATATAACTTACCAACGAATCACTCACCTTGAATATAGCCTTGCATAAATTTGAGCTTCATATCGATGTTAATACAGAAAATAGCAGCATTATTGGCGAACTTAACCAAGCATGCTCATTAAGTAATGCTCAATTAAAACAGGCTATTCAACGAGGTGCGTTATGGTTAACCCGTGGTAAAAGCACACAGCGTTTGCGACGCATCAAAAAGCCATTACAAGTAACCGATACCCTCCACTTTTATTATGACGAACAAGTATTAAGCCAACAGCCTAATGAAGCGTTATTAATTAATGACGATGTTGATTATAGCGTGTGGTATAAGCCTTACGGTATGTTATCTCAAGGTTCAAAGTGGAGTGATCACTGCACGATTGCCCGTTGGGCTCAAACACATTTAACCCCTGAGCGCCCCGCATTTATTGTTCACCGTTTAGATAGAGCAGCCACCGGATTAATTCTAATAGCCCATAGTAAAAAAGCAGCGCGCGCATTAAGTGCGATGTTTGAAAAGCATGATTTAGAGAAAATTTATCATATTATTATTCACGGCGATCATCGTTTACGACCACAACCTGAGACATTAACCTGTGATGTCGATGGTAAAAGCGCCAGCAGCCATTTTAGTCATCTTGCTTATAATGAAAAAAATAACACCTCGTTGGTACAAGTTATTATTGATACGGGGAGAAAACACCAAATAAGAAGTCATGCTGCAAGTATTAATATGCCGGTGGTTGGCGATAGATTACACGGGGAAGTTGGCGACGCCAGCATTGAAAAAACGATTAACTTACAGCTGTGCGCGGTGGCACTTAATTTTATTTGCCCACTAACCGCAGAACAGCGGTCGTTTAAAGTGCCTGAACATTTAATGCCCTCATTAAATGTTCTTGGCTAAGTGTTTTTTATGAACAGTAATTAAAATCACTATCATTAAGCATAGCTAATTTATCACCAACAATTTCAGCCGCTTCAAGTTTGGCTAACAGGTCAAAACCGATTTGACGTTGCTCTAGTGTCAACGCTAAATAAGGTAATCTAAAGTTAGCTTGAACGGCACCTGTCATCATTAACGTGGTGTTTATGGCAATAGGGTTAGGCTCACAAAACAACCATTTCATCAGACTTTGTAAACGTTCATTTAGTTCGTTATCTTCACTGTCCATTAATGTTCTCATTAGGCCAGGAACCAGATTCGAGGTTACAGAAATAACACCGTGAGAGCCAAATTGGTGGCGACCAACATAACATTCATCATCATTACCTGACCAACAAGCAATACCTTGCTTTTCATAATAAGCAATACGGTCATTACCGCCACATTCTTTCACACCAATAAAGTTTTTATGCTTTGACAAAGGTTCGATCAAATCAGGCGTAAGGTCTTGGCCCGTTCTTCCTGGTACGTTATAAATAAACGCAGGACCAATATCTAAGACTTTGTTAAAATGCGCGGCAACACCCGCCATTGAGGTTCGCCCGTAATAAGGATTAATTTGCAATGCTGCGTCCATCCCCATGGCAAAACCATTCTGTGTGGCTTTAATCGCCTCACGGGTATTATTACTACCGGTATTACCAACAATAATAAGTTTGTCACTATACTGATGAACGGTATGAGCGATTAACATTAAATGCTCTTCCCAACTTAATAAGTGTCCTTCACCTGTAGTACCACCGACAACAATACCGTCAACACCCGCCGCTATTTGCTTTGCAACCAGCTTGTCATAAGTAACAAGGTCAATTTCACCCTGTGCGTTGTAAGGGGTTTTTATCGCAGTAATTAAACTTGCTGCCTTTATATTTTTCATTTTTTCTCAACTACATATTAGGTAAAAGGGTAATTTTTCTTATTTTTGAAGAATAACTGAATTTAACAATGACCGATTTTATCAACAACTCGGCGTAGGATAAACACTTCATTACTAACAATGTGCTGATATTTGAAAATTTGACTGTCTAAGGCTAAAACTTTATAAGCCTGATAGTTATTTTCATCATTTAAATCGGCTCGATAATGCTCACTGTCAACAACTTCTTCTTGTGTGATAGTAAAGTGAATATCTCCCACTAATCCCCAATCGCCTAACTCAATAATTTGGCTAACAATTTCGCCCTGAGACGTTTGTTCAACAAATGAAAACTCAAAACTACCATCAAGGCAAAGCTCAGCATACTCAACAAGTTGGTGACCGACGTCGTTCATTTCCATACGATACCAACGGCCGGCTAATAATGCTCGGTTATATTGTTCACTCACTTAAAACACGCCTTATAACTCTGTCAGATATAAATACTATTGTGCATTATTTTCACCGACAACCAAATAAAAAAAACCACAACATTGATTGTTGTGGTTAAATAAAGCGCTTGACGTTTTATGAAAAATTAGTTTTTTAAGACCTTAATACTACCATTGACACTTTCTAAATTAATCGTAATATCGCCGCTACCAACCGTCCCAGATAAGTGACGACCACTAAACATTTTTTTATCACTTGAAAGCCCAAATGCCGTGTCAATACTACCGTGCATGGTTTCGGCATTAATAGTGGCATTGAGCTCACCAAGCATATAAAGTTTAATACTGCCGTTGACCGTTGTTAGTTCTACGCTGTCGATGTTGTTGCCAACTTGCTGGTAGGTTGCATTAATACTGCCATTGACTGAATTTAATTCAAGGTTTGCAGCTAAGCCTTGCACACTAATAGTACCGTTGACTGTATTCGCTTTTATGTCACCTTGTACTTTATCAATCACCAATGAACCATTTACTAATTCAATATCGGTTAATGCCGCGCCAAACGGAACCATAACAATATAATCAACTTTGCCAGAGCTATTATTATGCCCCCAAGATGATTTTTTTTGGTATGTAGTTTCAACACTAACCCCCCTAGAACTTTCAGAAAACTCAAGGTTTATACGGTCTCTATCAGTTTGATTTTCCGTGGTCACTATTGCTGTTATTCTAATTTCATCGTTACTCCAACCTTGAATATCAACATCACCATTTATATTAGCTAAACGTAAACTTGTTTGTTCACCAACAACAAATGATTTTTCAATGGTATCTTTAACCTCTGCATATACGCTGCTAATACTCGCAAGTGATAAAATTGTGACTAAAGTAAGTTGTCTCTTAAATGACTGTTTCATGAAATTTCCTTAGGGTTTATTAACTATTTTAATGGCTATAATGGTTAAGTACACAATGGCATTGAAAAGGTTTAAATTTTATTTTACTTTTTTAAATGACTTTTCCTACTTTTAATAACTAACAACAATTCAACTTTTACAGTAACCTAACAGTAATTTTCACCCTATTGACAGGATTAATAAATGACCATCGCTAACGTACACTTACTTCTTACTGGCAATGAATTGATGACGGGAGATATTGTCGACAGTAATTCAGCAATGATCGCTCAACAATGTAAAGCCATTGGCATAAAAATTAGTCGAAAAGTAACCTTAGCTGACGATCTTGATTT
Source organism: Colwellia sp. MB3u-55 (assembly GCF_014076785.1). Taxonomy (NCBI): domain Bacteria; kingdom Pseudomonadati; phylum Pseudomonadota; class Gammaproteobacteria; order Alteromonadales; family Colwelliaceae; genus Colwellia; species Colwellia sp. MB3u-55. The sequence continues at coordinate 14,621 of NZ_JACGUS010000073.1, read as the reverse complement.
ACTTGCAAAGGAAATAGAACACTTAACAAAAGATGCCGATGTATTAATTATTAATGGCGGGCTTGGTCCAACGACAGATGATTTAACCGCACAAGCATTGGCGTTGGCGACACAACGTTCTTTAAAGCAACATCCTATAGCACTGGCCCATCTAAAGAGCTGGTGTGAACAACGTAATGCTCATTTAGGTAAGGCTAATTTAAAGCAAGCCCTGCTGCCAGAAAATTGTAATATTATTGCCAACCGAATTGGCAGCGCAGTAGGTTTTTCCTTAACACTGAATAATTGCCAAATCTTTTGTACGCCGGGGGTACCCCGTGAACTTAACATAATGCTTGATGAAGAAATAATTCCTGAATTGGCCTCACAATCAAACTTCACCGCGGAAATGGATATTACTCGCTTACAATTATTTGGTATTGGCGAGTCAACCCTTCAGTCAATGTTGCTAAAAAACTTTCCCGATTGGCCTAAAGAAGTTGAAGTTGGTTTTCGCGCTTCTTCGCCATTAATAGAATTAAAGTTAACCGTTGAAAAAAATGAGTATTTATCAATAAAAGTCGATCTTATTCAAAAAATTAAAACATTATTAAACGATCACATCATTGAAGAGATTAAAGATAAACCTTATTCTTTAGCCGAACTAGTTTTGCAATTATGCCAACAAAAAAATCTTAAAATAACGACAGCAGAGTCTTGTACCGGCGGTTTAATCGCCAGCGAAATAACCAAAGTTTCAGGGTCATCATCTTCGTTTGAAGCTGGCTTTGTAACTTACTCAAATAATATGAAAAGCAAACTACTGCATGTTGATGAAAATATACTTGAACAATATGGCGCGGTTAGTGAACAGACAGTAATAGCAATGGCAGAAGGTGCATTATCCATAGCAGGGGCTGATTTAGTTATTGCCGTTTCTGGTATCGCTGGCCCAACGGGTGGCAGTAAAGAAAAACCCGTTGGCTCAGTTTGGATAGCTTGGGGTAATAAAGATAAAATACACACCAAATATTTTTGTATAAAGGCAAATAGGGAAAACTTTCAACGTATGGTAGCAGCACGGTCTCTTGATTTAATAAGACGGTTATTAATTGAGAGTAGTCAAACACCACTTTATTTTTAATATATAGCCTTAATATGTTGTATGCATGTTAACGTTAGGTATTAACTATACTGATATTGCAAGAAACGTGATTTTTATTGCGCCACAAATCAAATCTTTATATATTTGTAGGTAAAATAAACTAGAATAGAATTATGAAGCTGCATATTAGTTATTTGGGTAACTAATATTGTTAGACGTTTGAGTAGAAATAGGAGCATATTTTGATAGAAAAAAACTTCATCACGAGTGGTCGTAATACCATTATCCATAAGATGAGAAAATTTGATTTACTGATTATAAATGGTGGTCACCCTGTAGTGATTGTAAGTAACCGTGGTATAGGTATTTACAAAGGTGAAGTTCCAAATAAAAAAGCTGATGCTAAAAAAGCCTATCAAGATGTTGTTGATGTTAGTACAACAGACGTTTTTGGAGAGTATAAAACATTAATTTTTATACAAGCATTAGATAACAAAGAATATAAAATTGATTATTCAAAAGTAAATACTGGCTCTTTCATCAAAATTCACCAGGAAAACTACATTTAATCGATATTTTAAGTGGTAATATTGGAGTAAGTCTAGCGTGACTCAAGTAAGCTTAGTAGCAAATAAAAAAAATAATATTGACCTTATTTTGCAACCGGTTAAAGATGATATACAGGTAACAGAAGCCAGCGTCCATGAACTAATAGAAAGTTCTGAATTTAAAGACTTATATGTTGATAATGGTAATATAAAGAATGCCATCGCGGAACTTAATAGTGTTCTAAAACCTCTTCAAACGAATAAATCTGGTCGAGAAATTAGTTATCAAGTGCTTGAGCGCAGAGACGCGACTATTTCAATTACCATTGATAAAGATGAAATGTCTGCAACAGCTGAGATTTCAACAGCGCTTGGTGGTAAACATTTAACCGCTAAGGCCATTCTCAACTCTGCTCAAGAAGCGGGTGTCAGCAAAGGCTTTAGCAAAGAGCAATTGTTAAAACTTGCTCATAAAGCCGCGAAAGAACCTGCTGGCTCTATAATTACTGGCGAAATTGCCCACGGTAAAATTGCCGTTAATGGCAAAAATTCATCAATAAAATGGTTAGTACAAAGCGCCCAAGATAGAATTTTACGTCCTAAAGATCGCGAAGATGGAAGTGTTGATATGCGTGATTTAGGTGATATAATTTGTGTAAAAGTTGGTGAACCGCTCGCGAAAAAAATTATGCTTACCGAAGGCGTTAAAGGTTTTACTGTGACTGGCTCTCCCCTCGAGCCTCTGGCAGGAGATGACATCACGCTAACCGCTGGCGAAGGTACAACAATAAGCCCTAAGAATGATAAAGTCTTAATCTCAACACTGGTCGGCTTACCAAGAGTTATTGATAACGGCATGGAAGTTGACCCGGTTTATCGCATAAAAAATGTTGATATTAGTACAGGGCATATCAAATTTGAAGGCAGTGTTATTATTGATGGTGATATTTGTGAGGGTATGAAAGTAACGGCTACCGGCGATATCACTATTGGTGGTTTTGTTGAGTCAGCAACCTTAGAAGCTGGTGGTGACATTACTATTGGCAGTGGTATTATTGGTAAAAAACAAGACATTGAAGGTCAATCTCTCGATAATATTAAAATGAGTGCCTATATATCTGCTAAAGGTGATATTTTCGCAAAGTATGCCCAATATGCTCAAATATATTGTCACTCTTTACGTATTGAAAGCCAAATGATGCACAGCATTGTTGATGTTGAAGAGATACTTTGGTTAGGCACTGAAAATAAAGCTAATGGTAAGCTAATCGCTGGTTACATAAAAGCGGGAAAATCTGTTCATGCCGGTATTGTAGGCGCAACAGCAGGAAGCAGCACCATTATAAGCTTTTCCAAAAAAGTAGATCTAATGAAAGAACAGTTAGAAGATATTGAATTTATATTAAAAGTTGATTCTGATAAATCAACAGAATTACAATCAGCTGTTAACAAACTCAAAAAGTTGCCTGCCGATAAAGTAAACCCTGAGATGCTCAGTAAACTGGTTTCTACTTATAAGTTTCATGCTCATCGCGTAGGTGAGATCCTTAACAAAAAAGAAGCTTTTGAAGAACAAATACAAACTTATATGGCAAGTGTATATGTAGAAGCAACAGAGAAACTTTATCACGGTGTACAAATGATTGTTGGCGATTTCCAAGATAAATCTCGTCGTGAATATGGACCAACTAAAGTGAATTATAAAGAAAGAAAAATTCATTTTAATCCTATCGTTAATACATAGAATATTACTGAAAATCTTCTATTAATATCATTTAGTTATATTAGGAAAACGATGAAATTTAATACTCTTGCTTTAATTGCAACGAGCTTAATTGCTAGTACTGCTTCAGCACAGCAATGCGATATAAACTTTAATCATGGTGTGGTAATCAATCCTTCTCATGTACGTATTTTGAAAGAAAGCCAAACCTACGTTCAAATTAATAATGATCAACAATTATTTATTCGTGGGCGAGAGATAGCCCTCAATGAAGAGCAAAGACAATTACTCACGCAATACAGCCAAGGCATTCGTAAACAAATACCTGAAATAGTGGCAATAGCGATTGAAGGTGTCGATATTGATTTAAAAGCAGTAAACAAAGTTATTGCTAGTTTAACTGGTGAAAACAGCGCCTCACATCAAAAAATTCAAGAGCGCTTCGATGAGATGCAATACCGTTTAAGAGAACGTTTTAACCATAGCGATACTAATTATTATATTGCTTCGCAAGATTTTGCTGATTTTGATGAAATTTTTGCTGGCGCCTTTGAACAAGAAATTGAAAGTATCGTAACCGAATCAATTGGCACTATTTTAATGGCCGTTGGTGAAGCAATGACTACAAACGAAGAAAGCAGTAGTGAGCAGCGCGTAAAAACCTTTGACCAACGTATCAAAGGTATGGAAAAGGATTTACAGCTTGACATTGAACCCCGAGCACAAGAAGTTAAATTAAAAGCTGCGCAGTTTTGTAAAAGCTTAAAGAAGTTAGATCAACTAGAGTCTAAATTACAGCAAAGTATCACTGCACTAAGTGAATTTGATTTGATACAAACAAAATAACTCCATTGCTCCCAAAGAGCAACATTATCCTGATACAGGCACCGTCATCCTAAACACAACACCTTCATTTTGAGCAAGCATAATCACCTAAACACAACACTGTTATCATCAACACAACGTCGTTATCCTCAACCCAAACCCTGAACATAACACCGTCATCCTGAACACAACTCCGTTATCCTGAACTTGTTTCAGGATCTGTACTTGCAACAACAAAGACCAGATACTGAAATGAATTCAGCATAACGACAAGAGGACTAAACGATCACCGACTTCCTGATAGCATCACCGTCGTCTTTAACACAACGTCGTTATCCTGAGACGGGCACAGTCATTCTCAACACAACGCCGCCATCACCAGCACAACTCCGTCATCCTGAACTTGTTTCAGGATCTGTACTGATAACAACAAAGACCAGATACTGAAATAAATTCAGCATGACGACAAAAGGACTAAACGATCCCCGACGCTCTGATCAAATCACCTTCGTCTTTAACACAACGTCGTTATCCTGAGACAAGCACAGTCATTCTCAACACAACTCCGCCATCACCAGCACAACTCCGTCATCCTGAACTTGTTTCAGGATCTGTACTGATAACAACAAAGACCAGATACTGAAATGAATTCAGCATGACGACAAGAGGACTAAACGATCACCGACTTCCTGATAGCATCACCGTCGTCTTTAACACAACGTCGTTATCCTGAGACGGGCACAGTCATTCTCAACACAACGCCGCCATCACCAACACAACTCCGTCATCCTGAACTTGTTTCAGGATCTGTACTGATAACAACAAAGACCAGATACTGAAATAAATTCAGCATGACGACAAAAGGACTAAACGATTACCGAATTGCTGATAGCATCATCGTCGTCTTTAATACAACGTCGTTATCCTGAGACAGGCAACGTCATTCTCAACACAACACCGTTATCCTGAACTTGTTTCAGGATCTGTAATTACAACCACAAAAATCAGATACTGAAATGAATTAAGCATGACGACTAAAGGACTAAACGCTCACCGACTCTCTGAAACCATCACTATCATCAACACAACGACTTAATCCTAAACATAAAAAAACCTGCATCAGCAGGTTTTTTATAATTAAAATCATACAAATAGTAACTTACATATTTGGATAATTCGGACCACCGGTGCCTTCTGGTGTTACCCAAGTTATATTTTGGCTTGGGTCTTTAATATCACAGGTTTTACAGTGAATACAGTTTTGCGCATTGATCACTAATTTGTCACCCTGCTCTGTCGATTCAATTTCGTATACGCCAGCCGGACAATAACGCTGAGCAGGCTCTGCATACTTAGCTAAGTTAACCGTAATTGGAACATCAACGTCAGTCAGTCTTAAGTGACAAGGTTGTTCTTCTTCATGGTTAGTATTTGACAAAAATACTGAGGTTAATTTATCAAAACTTAGTTTATTATCTGGTTTTGGATAATTGATAACCGCCGACTCCGAGGCTAATTTAAGCTGGTCATGGTCAAGCGTATCGTCCTTGAGGTTAAACGGTAATTTACCATTAAATAGGTTTTGATCTATGGTGTTATAAGCACCACCCAAGGTCATACCAAACTTATGCATAGCCGGGCCAAAATTGCGAGAGCTATAAAGTTCGTCATATAACCAAGAGTTTTTAAACCTTTCAGTATAATCGGCAAGGTCTTTACCACCTTCATCACCGGAAACGATCACTTGAAAAATACTTTCAGCGGCTAACATACCGGATTTCATTGCGGTGTGATTACCTTTGATTTTAGCAAAGTTTATCGTTCCAGCATCACAGCCAACTATAATACCACCTGGCATTGTCATTTTAGGTAATGAGTTAAAACCGCCCTTTGCCATCGCTCGTGCTCCATAAGAAACACGTTTACCGCCTTGAAGGTACTGACTAATTTTTGGATGATGTTTATAACGTTGAAATTCATCAAATGGGCTTAAGTGCGGGTTGCTATAATTTAAATCTACAATAATACCTACAAATACCTGATTATTTTCTGCATGGTATAAATAACCACCGCCCGTTGCACCTTGATCTAATGGCCAACCGGCTGTATGTACCACGAGACCTTCTTGGTGCTTAGCGGGGTCAATGTCCCAAATCTCTTTAAAACCTAAACCATAATGCTGTGGAGAGACACCTTCATCTAAATTAAATTTACTGATCAGTTCTTTACCTAAGTGACCACGGCAACCTTCAGCAAAAACAGTATACTTAGCGCGAAGTTCCATTCCAGGAACAAACGAATCTTTTTCTTTACCGTTAACATCTAGACCCATGTCACCGGTAATAATACCCGCAACACTACCATCATCGTTATAGAGTACTTCATGTGCAGGGAAACCAGGAAAAATTTCAACCCCTAATTCTTCCGCTTGCTCTGCTAACCAACGACATACGTTGCCCATGCTAACAATATAGTTTCCATCGTTATGCATAGTTTTTGGTACAGAGATGTTTGGTAATTTTATCGCGTTGGTTTCGCTATTAAGTAAATAAAGATCATCGCCGGTAACTTTTGTATTAAGTGGCGCACCTTTGTCTTGCCAATCTGGGAATAATTCATTTAGCGCTCTTGGCTCAAAAACAGCCCCCGATAAAATATGTGCTCCAACTTCTGAGCCTTTTTCAACAACGCAGACTAAAAGTTCTTGATCTTTTTCTTTTGCTAACTGCATCAAACGACAAGCTGTTGCTAAGCCAGACGGACCAGCACCAACAATAACAACGTCAAAATCCATCGATTCGCGTTCCATAAATTTCCCCAAAAAATATTGATTTAAATAAAATCAAACACTCGTTTGATTTTCAAACACCTGTTTGATAATATCACTCATTATAGATATTTTGTTGATAAATACTATCTTCTATTGAAAGATATTGCGACAAAAGCTATTTAAGCTCAATTTATCGAGACAAGCACCGTATTACGTTGACGTTCACGTAGTCTAGTATTAGTCTGTGGAGCAATATTGAGAAATACTTGCTAATGTTAGTTTAATTAATCAAACCTTAGCTTTACACTATAAATACAAACACAACAAACGCAATCAGAGGCTACGATGAAAGTATTAGTACCTATTAAACGTGTAATTGACTATAACGTCAAAGTTCGCGTAAAAGCAGACAATTCAAATGTTGATCTTGCTAATGTAAAAATGGCAATTAACCCTTTTTGTGAAATCGCTGTAGAAGAAGCGGTTCGTTTAAAAGAAGCTGGCGTTGCCACTGAAGTTATTGTGGTATCCGTTGGTGACAAACCTTGCCAAGAACAATTAAGAACGGCTTTAGCATTAGGCGCAGACCGCGCTATTCAAATCGAAACTGATGAGAAGTTAGACGCTCTTAATATCGCCAAACTTTTACAAAAGATTGTTGAAGAAGAACAGCCACAATTGGTCATTCTAGGTAAGCAGTCTATCGACAGTGATAATAATCAAACAGGTCAAATGCTCGCTGCCTTAACAGGTATGCCGCAAGGTACTTTCGCATCAGTTGTAAAAGTTGAAGGCGATAAAGTTAATGTAACACGTGAAGTTGATAGCGGCTTACAAACTGTATCCCTTAACCTACCTGCAATTGTTACTACCGATCTGCGTTTAAATGAACCTCGTTATGCTTCATTACCGAATATCATGAAAGCAAAGCGTAAACCATTAGTGGTTAAACCCGCTGCAGATCTTGGCGTTGATTTAAGCCCACGTTCAAAATTAATAAAGGTTGTATCACCTGCAACACGTAAAGCCGGTATTATTGTTGATGGTGTAGATACATTAATTGAAAAACTGAAAAATGAAGCGAAGGTGATTTCATGAGTATTTTAGTATTTGCTGAACATGATAACAGCACATTAAAAGCTGACACGCTTAAAACAGTTGCTGCAGCTCAAGCAATTGGTGGTGACATTCATATATTAGTTGCTGGTAGTAATTGTCAGAGTGTCGCACAAGAAGCCGCTAAAGTTAACGGTGTAAGTAAAGTACTTGTTGCTGATAATCCAGCTTATGAACATCAGTTAGCTGAAAACATTAGCTTATTGGTAACAGAACTTGCTGCTGATTACGAACACGTTTTAGCAACAGCTTTAACGACAGGTAAGAACTTTATGCCTCGCGTTGCCGCTTTATTAGATGTTGCACAAATATCAGATATTATTGCTGTAGAAAGTAGTGATACTTTTGTTCGTCCTATTTATGCAGGTAATGCTATTGCCACAGTGCAAAGCTTAGACAGTAAAAAAATCATTACGGTTCGTCCTACCGGTTTTGACCCAGTTGCCACTGATGGTAGTGCTGAGATTGTAGCAGTAGACTCAGTAACAGATGCTGGCATTTCAACGCATGTAAATGATGAACTCTCTGTATCTGAACGTCCTGATTTAGGTGCAGCAAGTATCGTTATTTCAGGTGGTCGTGGCATGCAAAACGGCGATAACTTCAAATTACTTGAAGGTATTGCAGATAAGCTTGGCGCTGCTATTGGTGCTTCACGTGCCGCTGTAGATGCTGGCTTTGTACCAAATGACATGCAGGTCGGTCAAACAGGTAAAATTGTAGCTCCTGACTTATACATAGCTGTAGGTATAAGTGGTGCAATACAACATTTAGCTGGTATGAAAGATTCTAAAATCATTGTTGCGATCAACAAGGATGCCGAAGCACCTATTTTTCAGGTAGCTGATTACGGTATTGTTGGTGATTTATTTGATGTATTACCAGAGCTTGAAGGTAAACTGTAAACTATAACGTTTTCAGACTTATTTTCTAGGTATAATAAAGCCACTTTAATAGTGGCTTTATTTTTATCTTTTATTTAGCCATTCAGACAATTAACAATTGGATATCGACATCATGAAAAATAAACTTTCTAGTCTTAGCGATCTTGCTGGTGCATTTGGTAGAGAGACATCCACGGCTGAGCATTCAGCCAAACAGCAACCAGTCGATAGTGCATTAGTCTATTCAACAGATAGTGGCCGTATCAAGCAAGACAATAACGCCCAAACAATAACAGCCAGTGATGGCTTTGCTAAAGTTAGACGTGAAACTAAAGGCAGAAAAGGTAAAGGCGTCATCACCATTAGTGGATTAGGCCTAGATGCAAAAGCACTAAAAGAGCTTGCTACAAAATTAAAGAAAACCTGTGGCACCGGTGGCAGTGTTGTAGGTGAAGTCATCGAAGTGCAAGGCGATAAAAGAGAGCAAATAAAACAAGTCCTTGAGAGCAATGGCTTTAAGGTAAAATTTGTTGGCGGTTAGTCAGCAAATATCTAACGGGCTAGCTTATATCGTACTTTCGTAATTTCATTGCTATTTTGTTGTGTGAAACCTTTAGCCGCTCTGCTAGTTTCCTCGTTGTTGGATAAAGCGGATACAACGTTTTAAGCAAATCTCCTTCAAATTTTTCTTGAGCACTATTCCAGTCCGACCATTGAGGCTGCTCAGCAAAATTATCACCATCGCTAGCAGAACCAGCAATATTGTGACTTATTGGCACAACGACAGCTGAAAATTGTGATAACGCACCATCAATATCAGATTTTTCAATAACACCACTATCATTAAGGGCCACTGCTCTAAATAAAATATTTTGTAACTGGCGAATATTACCTGGCCACGGGCATATCTTAAGGGCAGCAAGTGCTTGCTCTGTTAAAGTAGGTACTTTTCGTGCAACTTGAAGCGCCGCCATTTTAATAAAGTGTGCCGCTAATAAAATAATATCATCGGGTCGTTCACGCAGTGGTGGTATCGACAAATTCAATACATTGAGGCGATAAAATAGGTCTTCTCTAAATAATTGTCGTTCAATCTGTTGCGGTAAGTGTTGGTGACTGGCACTGATTATACGCACATTCGCTGTTAACTCTTTCGTGCCACCTAAGCGACGATATTTATAGTCCTGTAAGAATCGTAATAACTTAGCTTGTAAATATACTGACATTTCTGCAATTTCATCTAAAAAGATAGTTCCTGTTTCTGCCAATTCAAATAGCCCGGGTTTACCCCCTTTTTGAGCCCCGGTAAAAGCACCTGGCGCATAGCCGAACAATTCACTTTCTAATAAGTTTTCAGGTAATGCTGCACAATTCAGCGCTAAAAAAGGTGCATCAGCACGTCGACTGGCATTATGCAAAGCACGAGCTAGTAACTCTTTACCAGTACCTGTTTCACCACTGATAAGTACCGGTAATTCTAATTCTGAAAACCTGAGTGTTTGAGACTTTAACAGCCGAATAGCTGAGTTTTCACCAATAATATTATCAAATTCAGCTTGCTCTCGACTCTGTATTAACGCGATATGCTGACCAACGCGGTTCATTGAACGTAAAGTGAGTATAACACCCGATGAACTATGTTCTGAAAATATCGGCGTGATGTCAGCTAAATAAGAATGTTCGAGGAATGAAAGTGAAAAATTACTCATTGAAGAATTAAGCATATCTTGAAAGGACTGATCTATATATTGATCGATATGATGTCCCTCAATTGTTATCACTAAACCTTTTAATAACGACTGAGCGGCCGTATTAATGATAACAATAATACCATTTTGGTCGATATCGAGTATAGGGTCAGGAATAGTGTCTAATAAGGTCTTTAAATGAGCTTCACGTCTCTGTGTCGGTAATAAATCGACAGATAAACAATGAACTATATCATCGCGATGTGACAGAGAATTTTGCACATCTGACAATGCTAATTCATTGGACATAAAGTGGACATAAATAAAGTGACTAACCACTTCAAGTGAACGTATATTCCAACGATTATCAGCAAAAATAGCCAAGATTTCTTGGCTTATACCAATACGATCTTTTACTTTAATTTCAATTCTCATTATTTTATCTCAATGTTTTACAGCCATATTGTAATATATTAATTACAATGTATTAATTATATTACAGAATAGCTGATAAGCGATCGATTTGTAATAATTTAATTACAAATCAGTGAGGGCATACACTAAATAAAACATAACACATTGATATAAATAACTTATATATTGCTGGCTCTATTTTTGCAGCTGTAAAATAAACGGATCAATATAATAGAAATTAGCGGCGCAACCTATAAATAATAACAAAGTGCCTGTTAATTTTCTCAATCAAAATGCTTATTAAAGAGAAAATTTATGAAAAATAGTAAATATGTTGAAACACAAGCAATCCATTCAGGCCGAATTAACGATGAGCAATTTGGCTCTTTAGCAACACCACTCTACCAAACATCTACTTTCATTTTTGAAAACGCTAAACAAGGCGCCGACCGTTTTGCGGGTGAAGCTGAAGGATATATCTATGGACGATTAGGTAACCCTACAGTAAGACAATTAGAAATGCGTGTTGCTGCCATGGAAGAGATGGAAGATGCCGCTGCCACAGCAACAGGCATGGCAGCTGTTTCTGGCGCCTTATTAGCTAATTTGCAATGTGGTGATCATATTATTTCCTCTAGTGCCTTATATGGCTGTTCATATGCATTGATCAGTCATATGCTAACCAAATTCGGCATTGAAGTTTCATTTGTTGATATGAAAGTGCCTGAAAATATTGAAAAAGCGATAAAACCAAATACTAAAGTTATATTCCTAGAAACACCAATAAACCCAAATTTAGTAGTTTTAGATTTAGCACGTATTTTAGCTATATCAAAAAAACACAGTATTCTTTCAATCGTTGACAATACTTTCCTAACCCCTGTTTTACAGCAACCTGGAAAATTTGGTGCTGACATCGTTGTTCACAGTGCAACTAAGTATCTAAATGGTCATGGTGATGTAGTAGCAGGTATTATCTGCAGTAATGCTGAAATGATAGAACATATCAAATTAACGGCACTTAAAGATATTGGCGCAACAATGAGCCCACATGATGCATGGTTAATTATGAGAGGATTAAAAACCTTACCACTGCGTATGGAACGTCACTGTTCAAATGCACAAACAATTGCTGAGTTTTTAGAAAGTCACCCAATGATAGCTAAAGTTTATTACCCTGGCCTTAAATCGCATGACGGTTATAAATTTATTGGTACGCAAATGAAAGCGGCCGGTGGAGTTATCGCTTTTGAATTAAATGCAGATTTAAAAGGTGGCGAAGAGTTTATAAATCGGATGAGTTTATTTTCGATCGCAGTAAGCCTAGGTGATGCAGAGTCTCTTATTCAGCACCCTGCTTCGATGACTCATTCACCTTATACACCAGAAGAGAGAGTGGCGGCAGGTATCAGTGATAGTTTGATTCGAATATCTGTTGGTTTAGAACACGTAAATGATTTACTTGACGATCTAAAGCAATCGTTAGATCAAATAGAAAACCGCCAAGAGCGAGTTGCCTAACTTAGCGTTTTATAACGAGTAAGTATAATTACCCGTAAAGTATTAATCCTGCGTTATAATTTTAGTTAGCGCAGGCAGTACTTTTTCTTTTAACAAGGTTAATTCACTTTCTGTATAAGCCTTCGTTGCAAACTCACCCCACACAGGCTTAGGCCAAGCAATATCATCCGCAAAGCGAACAATGTGATGGACATGAAGTTGTGGACAAATATTACCTAATGCCGCTACATTCATTTTTGTGCCATTAAATAACTGTATTAAGATTTCACTTAACAAGCTTGATTCATTGAGAAACTGCTGTTGTTGCTGCCAATCAAGTTGATAAATATCTTGAATATCATCGACCCTAGGTACTAAAACAAACCACGGATAATTACTATCATTCATTAGTAATAGTGTTGACAGTGGTAACTCAAGTAACTCAATGGTGTCACGTTGTAATAGCGCGTGAAGTTGAAATGTATTAGACATATAGACTCTCTTAACGTTTATTTTTACGACCGCGACCGCGGGCAGTTTTCTTAGCTTCTCTAGCCGCTACCTTTTTAGCCTCAAGCTCTATAAAATGAAGTGTTTCAATCTCTATCATATCGGGAGTTTCAAAGGTAATGCCGCCCAGGGTATTATCGCGTATCTCATTGATTAATATTGCTGCGGCTTTATGATAATCAATACGACCACCTGATTTAACACAGCCGCGTCTACGACCTATTTCTTCAAGTAACTCTACTTCGGTTTGTGGCGTATCGTCAAATTCATAACGTTCTTTTAATCGTTGCGGGTAATGCGCTAATAAATATTCACCAGCAAACGAGGCAATATCTTCATGGTCGAAGGCGGTATCTTTAACTGCGCTGGTAATCGCTAATCGATAGCCACTGTTTTCATTAACAATTTTTGGCCACAACATACCTGGAGTATCATACAAGTAAAGACCTTCGTCTAAACGAATTCGCTGCTGACCTTTAGTCACAGCGGGCTCATTACCCACTTTAGCTTTTGCTTTTCCAACAAGAGTATTTAATAAAGTAGATTTACCTACGTTAGGGATACCCATAATAACAACGTTGATCTGTTTACCCGTTTCATTTTTACTCGGTACTAATTTACGAATAAGACTAGGGAGTGTCTTCGCTACAGAAGGGTTATCTGTGGTTAGAGCGATTGCTTTGACATTTTTTTGAGACTCTAAATATTCTAGCCAAATTTTTGTTTTTGCAGGATCGGCAAGATCGGACTTATTGAGAATTTTAATAAGGGGGATATCACCTCTGATCTCAGTGATCATCGGATTTTCACTGCTAAACGGCAATCTAGCGTCACACACTTCTATGACCACATCGATTTGTGGAAGAATTTCTTTTATTTCTTTTTGGGCTTTATGCATATGCCCAGGGAACCAATTAATAGCCATAACAACACTAAGTAATTTACTAATGTGTAGATTTTAGCAAGTTACGCATTGATACACACGTTACATTGAAAATAAATATGATATTACAAGCATCGCCAGTTATAAGATAAGTTTTCGAGCTGAAAGATATTAAGTTTAACTCGCCTTAGCGGCAAGTTTACAAAGATTAGAATACAAATAAACATTACGTTAATCACAGGCATGCTTATTAAAGCCAGACTAGCCATAAAGTATTACGTTTAAATGTTACCTATTGATTTATTTTGATGAGAATTAGCAATTTTTGCTAAGTTTATTAAACGACAGAAAACAAAAAAACCAACTCTTTCGAATTGGGTTTCTGACGTGTAGGAATATACTAATGTCGTGTTGCCAAAGATGGCAAAGAGCGACCTAAATAGAAGCTTAACAATGTACTACTCTCACATGAGAATGTCGAACATAAGTCACACTAATGTTGGTGCTACGACTCTACAGGTATAAATGATTTATTTTTAAACGTCAGAAAGCAAAAAACCCGTAGCATCAGCTACGGGTTTTTCTAAATAGAAGCCTAGCAATGTCCTACTCTCACATGGGAACTCCCACACTACCATCGGCGCTACTGCGTTTCACTTCTGAGTTCGGAATGGGA
>NZ_JACGUS010000072.1:0-73771 GCF_014076785.1 Colwellia sp. MB3u-55 | reverse complement strand
AATCGAATTCGCAATGCCGCATAACGCCACATTAAGCGGCAAAAAATTGTTGGCTAAAATGTTGAACGAAGTGAAAACAGCCAACTGTTTTTTGTCCGTTTGAATGCCTTGTTATGCGATTTTTAGATTACCACAAACCGCATAATTTATATAAATATTAACGACATAAAATCCACGTTTAAAAAATCACAGCATTGCGACACACTAAACTGTGAATTTTGAGCCACTAATGAAAAGTGAATTTACCACTTACCTGCTTTGGCGAAAAACTATTTAACCAAAAACTGAAATAGATTTAATTACACGTAAATAACCAAGATAAAGAAAAGGCAAGTACCACAATTACATTTAATCGAATTCGCAATGCCGCATAACGCCCCACTAAGAGGCTTTTAATTGTTGGTTAAAATGTGTAGCGAAGCGGAACCTAACCAACTGTTAAAAGTCCTGCTTGAGTGGCTTGTTAGGCTTTTTAGGCTTTTTACTGTGATATTACTCATAAACGTACTTTGGCTTCCCTAGGATGGCCATCTCTTCAGACGCATAAGAAACATCGGTTATTTGTTTACACCACGGAATTTGCCAAAATGGTTTTTCCTGGTGCGTAGCCCTGTTGGCGTAAATTAGGTAAAAGCCACTTTTTGCAATGGAAAAAGGGAATCCCTCATTTGCGTAAACTTTTATCGTTTTAAGCTGCTCACCCTTCCACTGCCGCAACACCTTAAATGTTATATCCCCAACACCTTCGTTATTTAGTTTATGAGACAGTATTTCTGCAACGACGACAACCTGAGCTATATCAGTTTCTTGCTGAATAGTTCTTTCGCAAGGTATACTTGTCGCGAACGAATTCCCCGTCAGCGTTAGCGCTATGAATAGAATAAAGTGCTTCATGTTTGTAAGCCTAACGCCCACTTAAGCGGACAAAAATAGTTGGTTAAAATGTGAAGCGAAGCGGAACCTAACCAACTGTTTTTGTTCCGTTTGAAGTGCTTGTTATGTATCTTTTGCGCTAATATTAACGTTTTTATTATCTTGTTCCATTCTCTCAATTTTATCATTTAACTCTGAGAGTGACTTTTGAATATCCATTAATACTGGATTAGATTTAGAGTGATTTCTAATTTCTTCTTCACGAAACCCGAGTCTAGAATCTAGGTAACCAATCAACAAAGAAGCGAACACAAAAATCACCAAAATAACAGGGACTGCAACCAATGGACTATTAAATACAAACGACTTTACTGGATTATCACCTAGTGATTCGATAGTAACGAAAATTATAAGCAAAAACTGTATATAGCTCATATACATTTTTGATCGATCTATATAGACCTTCCAGCGAATCAAAGACTTTTTATTAAACCGAGAACTCAAGATAACTCCTAGATACATAACGCCTCATTAAGAGGAAATTTATAGTTGGCTAAAATGTTGAACGCAGTGAAAACAGCCAACTGTAAATTTTCCTGCTTTAATGCCTTGTTAGGTATACTTTACACCAATCTTGGAATCAGAGGGTGTATAAACCAGAATAATAAAGGTACAAACACACTTATTATTAATAAGTTAAGGGAATATGATCCATTTCTTAACTTAGGTATAACAGCTATTAAACCTGCATATAAAATAGATAAAAAACATGTTCCAAGTAATAACAAAAACAAAATTATTTCTATGATGTCACCACCACCTTTAGGCTCTCCGTCAGCAACAGAAAAAGTCCAATAAAGCGTTGCACGAAATATAAAAGCTATAACCATAATCACTAATGGAGCAACAGCTAAAAATTGATATATTCGCCGAGTTATCATGTATACCTAACAGCTTATTAGACCGAAAAACTAAGCAATATATAACACTTAGCATTCCTTGTTTATTTAAAATTATAGTCATCATACTTTACAACATAATAACAACACTAACATTTTATTATTATTAAATATTTCAAAAGGGGCAACAACGAATCTTTCGGCATATTGGCAAAAGAACCGAACACCAGCTAAGCTGTATATAACAACAGTATATGGATTTTATATTATGGACGCTAAATCACCTTTTTTAATGAGTATCGAAGAGCATATGCGTAACTTAAGATACGCAAAAAGAACCATAGAAACTTATATTCATTGGATAAAGTATTTTATAAATTACTCAAATAAAACTCACCCTGCACTCATGGGGGATATCGAAGTTGAGAGATTTCTCAGTTATTTAGTTAATCAACAAAACGTTTCAACAGCTACCCAGTCACTTGCACTCAATGCATTAGCTTTTTTGTACAAAGAAATTTTAAAAAACGAATTAAGTTTAAAGCTAAACTTTAACTTAAGCCGCCGGCCTAGAAAATTACCTGATGTGCTTACACCTACAGAAGTTATGAAACTTCTATCAAAAATACCCTCACAACATCATTTATTAGTAAGCCTCTTATATGGTAGTGGTTTAAGGCTAATGGAAGCTATTCGCTTAAGGGTACAAGATATAGACTTCAATTATCACTGTATCGCAGTTTGGAACGGTAAAGGGAACAAACATCGTCGAGTAACCCTCGCCACTGAGCTTATACCTGAACTGTACCACCAAATTCAAAGGACTAATAAATATCATACTAGCGATATAGAAAATATTGACTATAGAGGTGTCTGGATACCAAATGCTCTTAATCGCAAATACCCCAATGCCGCAAAAGAATTCAAGTGGCAATATTTATTTCCTTCTGCTCGATTAAGTATTGAACCAGAATTCAAATACCTTAGTCGGCATCATCTCAATGAAAGTAGTATTCAAAAGTCAGTCAAAAAAGCAGCAAATCAATTGAAGTTAAATAAGGTAATAACTTGTCATACTTTAAGGCATTCATTTGCTACGCATTTATTGCAAAGAGGCGCTGATATAAGAACAGTTCAAGAACAACTAGGGCACAGCGATTTACGTACAACTCAAATTTATACCCATGTACTTGAGCATGGAGCTAATGGTGTTCGTAGCCCTTTATCTGATTTACTATAACGTTAGTAATTTTTAATTTACTTTAAATGAGTACTATTTTCTACTTATACTGATAGTGTTTTAACGTTTTTATAGTTAAATAAACTGTCTTTATTATAATCAATTTATCAGAAAATACTCTTATTGGCATTCACGCTGTTAACTCAACTATTAATACTAACTTGCCGATATTACCATTTTCCAACATACGATGATGGGCTTTATTGGCATTTACCCATGAATAGCAAGTATCAATTACCGGTAATAACTGCCCTGCGCAAAGTAACTTGCCAAAGTCTTCTTTAAAGTTAGCCACTAATTCAGCTTTATAATCATTGCTCCTGTTTCGTAACGTTGAAGCTGTAATAGTGATTCGTTTTGAAAGCATCTTGCCTATGTCAATTTTTTCGCAATAGCGGCCTTGTAAAATAGACAGAATAACAATGTGACTATCCACTGCGGCGACATTTATATTTCTCTGTAAGTAATCTCCACCCACCACATCAATAATGACATTAAAGCCATCGGGAACGTTTGCTTTTTTCCATTGTTCAAAGGAGTTTTGATGGTAGTTAATTGCAACATCTGCACCTAATTTTAAACACGCTTGGCATTTTTCTTCACTGCCAGCGGTCACAACAACAAAACAGTCTTTTGCTTTGGCAAGTGTAATAGCAGCACAGCCAACACCACTGGCACCAGCATGTATCAACACTGATTGTTTAGGTTGTAACTGAGCAATTAAGAATAGACTTTGGTAGGCCGTTAGAAACGTTTCTGCGCAAGCTGCACCTTGTTCAAAAGTAAAAGTAGCAGGCAGATAAAATAACTGGCTAGACTTTATAACAACATATTCTGCGTAACCACCGCCAGCAACCAAACCAAAAACTTTGTCATTAGTTTTCCAGTTATTTACCGCACTACCACAAGCAACAATTTCACCACAAACCTCCAATCCTAAAATAGTAGACTCGCCTTTAGGAGCTGGGTAATTTCCTTGTCGCTGTAAAATATCGGCTCGGTTTACGCCAATAGCTTTTACACGAATTAAGCATTCATCACCTGAAAAATCAGGTACGGGTGTTTCAGCAAAAGTTAACTGCTCATCGCT
Organism: Colwellia sp. MB3u-55; assembly: GCF_014076785.1. Classification (NCBI taxonomy): domain Bacteria; kingdom Pseudomonadati; phylum Pseudomonadota; class Gammaproteobacteria; order Alteromonadales; family Colwelliaceae; genus Colwellia; species Colwellia sp. MB3u-55. The sequence continues at coordinate 69,669 of NZ_JACGUS010000072.1, read as the reverse complement.
TGTTACGTTGATATATTTCAAATAAACCTCTAAATTGTTAAACGCTTGTTTGTTTTTCGGGTGATTATCTAAACGGTAGATTAGCTAATCGCGAAAAAGTTATGTTGTTGCCATTTAACTTGTTTTTTCTCCATACTTACCACTTCAGCTTCTGGTGGTCCGTACGCGAGCCATGCTAACATTTTATCTACGTCTTTTTCTTCACCGCATATTAAAATTTCTACATCCCCATCTTCCAAATTTTTTGCATAACCACTTAAACCATAATCAATAGCGACTTGTTGGCTAGACGCACGAAAATAAACCCCTTGTACTTTTCCGCTAACATGGGCGATATAACTAACATTCATACTTATTGTTCCTTAACGTAGACTGAAATAACTTAACGTGAAGATTGCACCCGAGCTTGGCATTGACTACACTCTGCGCAATTTCATTTACCAATTCATTAAGTATAGTCACATGTCAGCAAGAATTTATTTAAAAGTAAGCCGAGAGAAGTCTTTATTACGAAAACATCCTTGGATATTTTCTCAAGCGATTAATAAAATCAAGGGAAATCCGATGTTAGGCGATACCGTTGATGTCTTTGATCACAAGGAAAAATGGCTTGCTCGCGGTGCTTACTCGCCAGAATCACAGATTCGAGTTAGAGTTTGGAGCTTTAATGAAAATGAAGAAATTGACAGTGAATTTTTTCGTAAAAAATTAATAAGTGCTCAATCTAGACGTGAATGGTTTATCAAACAAGGCGGTTTAACCGGTTATCGTTTAATTGCGGGTGAATCTGACAGTTTACCCGGTATAACTATTGATAAATACGATAACTTAATTGTTTGCCAACTATTAAGTGCTGGTGCCGACTTTCAACGTTATACCTTAGTTGAAGTAATTAAAGAGCTCTATCCTCAATGTAGCATTTACGAACGCTCTGACGTTGACGTACGTAAAAAAGAAGGATTAGAGCCAATCACAGGTTGGTTAACAGAGCCACTTGAGTCAACCGCATGTGTGATTAAAGAGCATGGTTTATCGATTAATGTTGATATCGCAAAAGGCCATAAAACAGGTTTTTATTTAGATCAACGTGATTCTCGTGTAACTGCAGGTCGATATGCTAAAAATAAATCAGTCCTTAATTGTTTTTCTTATACCGGAACATTCGCCTTACATTGTGCAGCAAATGACGCTAAAGAAGTCATCAATGTTGATGTTTCTCAATCGGCACTCGACTTAGCCGAAGAAAATATTGCCCTTAATAACCTGCAAGACAAGAATGTTTCTTTTGTTAAAGCCGATGTATTTAAGTTACTCAGACAATATCGCGAAGAAAAACGTCAGTTTGATATGATAATTTTAGACCCACCTAAATTTGTTGAATCAAAAGCACAACTAACCGGTGCATGTCGTGGTTACAAAGACATTAATATGCTTGCTATGCAATTACTAAAGCCAAACGGTATATTACTGACCTTTTCTTGCTCTGGTTTAATGGAAGCAAGCCTATTTCAAAAAGTAGTTGCTGATGCCGCTCTTGATGCTCGTCGCGAGGTGCATTTTGTTGAGCGCTTGCAACAAGCTGGTGATCATCCAATATCGAGTAATTACCCTGAAGGTTATTACTTGAAAGGCCTAGTCTGCCAAGTAAGTTAGTTCACTCTTTGTGACTGTCTTAAAATAAAAAACGAGCACTTAGTGCTCGTTTTTTATGAGTTTGTTTATTGCCTAGTTAAGGCTCAGTTTTTAATCTATTTCGGCAATATTAATTCCAATTAAAAAGCACTCTTCACCCTCTTCGGTGATGCGTACTATTTTCCCTGAAACTTCCAACGGTTGAACATTGCTGCTCGCAGACCGCACACTAATTTTAACATGGGTATTAAGCTCTAAAGGATGCGTCATTTCAATCGCCATACCCGTTGCACTTAAGTCTCGACAAGTCGCTAATATTTGACTGTTCGCTTCATCGTCGATAATGGTCACGGTGACATCACTATTTAACATCATCCGATAGAAATCTCGTTTATCATCAAAGTTAACCATTATTACTCCATATTATTATTTAAATTTTTATTGTCTCTTTTATACCCATTGTAGTGTTTAGTGTCAAATTTCAAACTTGAATTGTTGATTAAATCGACTTAATCTGCTGAAATTTCTTTCAAATGATTTAAAATTCGCTTTGCAGAGACCGGATAAGCCGTCTTTAAATTTTGCGCAAATATAGAAACACGAAATTCTTCTATCATCCAGCGCACCGCTAAAACGTCATCAGCAATAGGCTTGCCTTTGCTCTGTTTGGCAAGCAACGCTAAATAAACATCATTTACTTTCGCAACCTCTAACATTTTCAATCGGTCTTGGTTGGGATCAACCGGCAGCTTTTCCATACGTCTTAACATCGCTTGTAAGTAGCGCGCAATGTCTTCTAATCGTTGATGACCAGAGGCGGTCACAAAACCTTTGAACACCAGTAAGCCAAGTTGTTCTTTAATGTCGGCTTGTGCTTGAATAACCTCTAAAGACATTCGACCTTTTAGTTTTTTCCCTATGTCATGGGTTAAGGTTAATACTTTTTCTACTTTTAACGCTGACACGAGCACACAGTCGGCAAGTTCAGCACGAACATGGTCTTTAGCTTTTTCAAAATCATTTTGGTTACGTGGTATGTCGCCATGCTCTTTCACCAAGTGCTGGCAAGCAGCGAGTATACAATCGTCTAATAAATCAGGTATTGAACCAAAAGGGTTAAAATATAGGCTTAACTTGGCTTTATTAGGCAAGTTTTGTTGTAGGTATTTAACTGGAGAAGGTATATTTAATAAAATTAAACGACTCACACCATTAACCATCGCTTGCTCAGCAAGACTTTCTTGTTCAAATAATTCTATAGCAACCGTTTTATTTTTATCAACTAAAGCTGGAAAAGCTTTTATGGTGATATTAGCAATATTTTTTTCATAGCCTTTGGGAATGTTGTTGAAATCCCAGCTAGTAATTTGTTCACGCTCTATTCCTTTATCAGCCACTTTCTTAATTGATGCTTTTACTTTTCCTTGCAAAGACGCTTGTAACTGCTCAAAATTACGACTTTGATTAATAAGCACACCTTTTTCGTCAATCACCTTAAAATTCATCGTCAAGTGAATAGGCAATTCCACATCTTGCCAAATATTTTCGGGTAAACGCACACCCGTCATTCTTAACAAATGTTTTTCAATAGCAGCAACTAACTTACCGTCTTCCTCACTAATCGCTGACAAACAAGCTTCTGCATAATTAGGAGCTGGTACAAAATTTCGTCTTAAAGGTTTAGGTAAGCCTCTGATCAAAGCAATAATAAGTTCTAGTCGCAACGCTGGAATTAACCAATCAAAATCCCGATTTTTAATTTGATTCAAAATACCAACAGGAATATGTAAGCTTATCCCGTCATCTATGTCACCTGGAGTAAAATGATAACTTAGCGGCAAGGTCAAATTACCTTGATGCCAAACATCAGGATAATCGCTGGCTGATAATACTTTAGCCGTTTCGTTTAATAAAAAAGCTTCGGTAAAATTAAGTAACTGAGCATTTTTTTGTTTAGACTTTTTCCACCACGACAAAAAACTACGTTGGCAAATAATGGTTTCTGGCAACTTTTCGTCATAGAACTCAACTAAACGTTCTTCATCTACTAAAAAGTCTTTACGGCGAGCTTTTTGCTCTAACTTCTCAATGCTCGCAACTCGTTGATGATTTTGCTGATAGAATTTTTCATTAAGGGTGCTATCACCATTGACTAATGCTTCACGAATAAATATCTCACGGCACGTATGAGGTTCAATATGATTAAAGCTGATCTTTCTTTTTGCAACTATGGTCAGGCCATATAGCATCACTTGTTCAAAAGCCATTACCGCACCTTGCTTTTTCTCCCAGTGCGGTTCGCTATAATTGCGCTTAATAAGATGTTCGGCTAAAGGCTCTATCCACTGTGGATCTATCTTTGCTACCATACGAGCAAACAAACGGCTGGTTTCAACCAATTCAGTTGCCATTATCCACTTAGGTGATTTCTTTGCGACACCCGACCCCGGAAATATGAAGAATCGGCTATTGCGTGCACCCTTATATTCTCTGTTTTCGTCAAGTTGCCCTAAATGACTGAGTAAACCTGACAAAATAGCTTGGTGAATAATATTGTTATTATTACTTTCTACTGGCTCAGTTTTTTTACTCACATCGGTATTATTAGCATCTAACGATGGCGGAGTATATTCCACTCGGCTCATCGGAATGTTTAAATCGCGCAGTGTATATTTAAGCTGACTAAAAATGTCTTGCCATTCACGAATACGCATATAAGCTAAAAACTCTTTTTTACACATGTTTCGAAATTGGTTATTAGTCAGCGCTTTTTGTTGCTGTTGAATGTAGTGCCACAAATTAAGCAAGCTGATAAAGTCAGACTCTTTATCTTTAAAGCGATTATGTTTTTCATCTGCCGCTTGCTGTTTTTCATGGGGACGTTCACGCGGGTCTTGAATACTTACCGCACTAACAATAATAAAAATTTGCTCAATGCAACCCAAATCAATAGCAGACAGAATCATTTTTGATAAACGTGGGTCGGTGGGGAATTTTGCTAGCAGCCGCCCCGCTTTGGTTAATACCACTTTGTTTTGCTGTTTTTCTATCGCCGCTAATTCTTCAAGTAATGAAACACCGTCATTAATATTTCGACTGTCCGGTGGCTGAACAAAAGGAAAGTCACGGATTTCGCCGAGATCAAGCGCCAGCATTTGTAAAATAACTGTCGCTAAATTAGTACGCAATATTTCAGGATCAGTAAATTCAGGGCGACCAAGAAAGTCCTCTTCACTGTATAAACGTAAACATATACCCGCTGAAACACGACCACAACGCCCTGCTCTTTGATTAGCACTGGCTTGAGAAATAGCTTCTATAGGCAAACGCTGTACTTTAGTGCGGTAACTATAACGAGAAATACGTGCGGTGCCCGGGTCAATAACATATTTGATACCTGGTACGGTTAAGCTGGTTTCTGCAACGTTAGTGGCAAGCACAATATTACGGCCACTGTGTGGTTTAAAAATTCTATTTTGTTCTTGTACCGTTAACCGTGAATATAAAGGCAACACTTGGGTGTATCGTAAATTTGCTCTTTCTAAAGCTAATGCAGCGTCTCGTATTTCGCGCTCACCATTGAGAAAAATAAGAATGTCGCCTTGGCTAATATGGCCAAGTTCGTCAACGGCTTGCAAAATACCACTAATGATATCGCTACTACTTACTTCTTCTGTTTCATCGTTATTTTCGCCATTAAGCGGACGGTAGAGGATTTCAACAGGGAACGTTCGCCCCGATACTTCAATAATAGGTGCGGGTTTGCCGTCCGCTGAAGCAAAATGCTGTGAAAATCTTTCTGGGTCGATGGTTGCCGAAGTAATAATGATTTTTAAATCAGGACGTTTAGGTAATATTTCGCGCAAATACCCCAATAAAAAGTCTATATTTAAACTACGTTCATGCGCTTCATCAATAATAATCGTATCGTATTTTCGCAGTAAACGGTCATGTTGCATTTCTGCCAATAAAATACCGTCGGTCATTAATTTTATATAGCTATTTTCACTCACCAAGTCATTAAAACGGACTTTATAACCAACCGCGTCGCCTAATGTTGTCGATAATTCATCAGCAATACGTGTAGCAACTGTTCGCGCCGCAATACGACGTGGCTGAGTATGACCAATCATGCCGTCGATACCACGACCTAAAGCAAGACATATTTTTGGAATTTGAGTCGTTTTGCCCGAGCCTGTTTCACCCGCAATAATAATCACTTGATTTTCAGTTATCGCTTTAGCGATAACGTCAGAATTTTGTGATACCGGCAAATCTTCTGGATAGGTGATTTTTGGAACATTCTGAATTTTACGCTGCTTTTTTTCGATTGACTCATCAATATGGGCAGAAATTTGACTGAGTGATTTTTGCTTTTTGTCACTATCAGTGATTTTCTTGCTCGACATTAAGCGTTTTTTCAAACGAAACTGATCAGATTTAAAACACAATCCAAGGCGGCTAAAAAGCTTATCAATGTTAATAACCTGGCTGCGCTGAGATTCAGAAGAGGTAGTAATAGATTTTTCAGAAGACAAGGTTGACCCAAACAAAATAGCAAAAAATAATTTTACCAGCTTTATTAAGTCTGTACCACTTCAATCAAGTGGTACAAATAGACAGAGTAAGATTAACTGGGCTGACTAAGGTTTAAAGGTACTTCGAGTATATTGATCAATACCGTATAGAACATCATTACGACATATAGTACCCAGTAAAATACCATCTTCGTCTACCACTGGATAAACTTTAGGTTTATTCTGTAACATGCTTTGCGCAAGTTCTATGACACTGTCAGAGGGCTTAACTGATAATACTTCTTTGCGCATCAATGCGGCAACATCACTTACATGTTCATTATGATAAATAGTCTGTAGCATTGTTGCTAAAACATCACTTTCAGAGAGAAAACCAATAACACGATTATTACCATCGATCACTGGGCCACCAATTTGCTTTGTTTTTAAAAAGCGCAACGCCGCCTCTTCAACCACCATTTCTGAAGTAAAAGTAACTGGATAGTGGTTCATATAGTCTTTTACTTGGATACTCAACATAGTTATTACCTCACTAAAATCAAAAATAAAATGCCCAACCAATAAAAATAACTGTAGACGCTTTTATTTAATAAATCATGAATTTAGTGAAAATAGATTTTATTTTTAATAAACATCGCTTGATTAAAGTAAAGACAGTAAAACGGGATCCGGAGAATTTTTTATGGTGTTTGTTAAAGCATGATAGGAAAGCGAAAACTGTTTTCGTAAATGTGATTTTAAATGAGGTTTTACCGCGTTAGGTCTTATCGCTTTAAGCAAACAAAATAGCGCTAAAGCATGCACTGTTTCATTTTCTGGCAATGCCGACTGACGGTTTGCATTAGGGTTATTACACGAGCCACAGCCGCCTCTAAATTGATAAGCTGTGTTACTAAATATGATACCAAAGCCCATAAAACAAGCGATAACATCAACGGCTTGAGGAATAAACTCTTTGCCACCTGGTGGTAAACTAGTTTGTTGGACAATCAGAATATTCGCAAGGTTTTGTACAATGGACGAAATAAGATCTTGTGGCTGATTAACTTGATTTTCGCCATAAGAAAGCATGATCGGCTGTTGTTGAAGCTTCGCTGTATCTTCTTCACTTAATTTAGCAAAGGGCGTATTGTTACCACGACAATGGTCAACCATATTAAAAGGTGGAATGGTTATTTGCTTAGTACCCGCAAAAAACTGCTCTGGTGTGATCAATATAATGGGCCACTGCTGCATACCGGCATAAGTGGTTGTTTGTTTAAAAATACTCAGTGCCATTTCATGAACACTCGTTACACTACCTTGATAAAATTGATTATTAGGTAATACAAGCTGACTATTGTTTTTAAACTCTGCAACATCAAAATGTGTAAGCGCCCAAGAAAAAGTATCTAGGATCCATTGATGACTATCTTGATCAATGGCATCACTTACATCAATTTTACTCCCTGGTTTTATAATATTTAATAGTTTAGCTAGCATAACCAATAATTACTCAGTAAGTTGCGGTTCATCAGTTGTTTGAACAGCCGCTTCTTTTCCTTCTAAAAGCGCTCGTTCAGCTTTTGAAACATAACGGGGCTTGTTACTGGTATGTAATTTAGCATTGGCTTTTTTCTGCTTACTTTTTAACGCGGCGTTTATTTTTTTCTTACGGTTCATTTTATTTTTCTATATTTAAATTTATAAAGCGTTATTTAACGCACAGTCCCTATCATTAAAATAGGCATTTATTACTTAAGTAATGGATGGTCTTCAGGTAATTGCTTTGCTATCCACATTGCTAATCGGTGTTTCATACTGAGCAAGTCTTCGCCATCAGCGGGCGAAGCTTGAATAAGTTTGTCATTAACCAATAGACGGTACAAGCTTTCAACCTTGTCTTTTGAAGCATTGGTAGCAGAAAAACCATTATAACCTCGGTTCATCGCATATTTTTCGCCAACTTCAATCGCTTTTTTTAATAAAGCAGTTTCATTTTTTAACTTTTTAGGTTTTTTCATTGGGCTTCTTTTATTGTGGCTTTATATCAAAGTAAAAGGCATTTAATTTACTGCCATCAAGGTCGATTCGTTATTTATAGCTTGAAAGTAACACTTTGGTAAAATGCTCGGTAGTAATTTCTTTTCCATGTTGAGTGATTAACCCCTCAAGATGAGTAATATCAGCCTCTAACGACGACATAGTCAGTGTATTGTCATCTAATAAATAAAGTTGCTTTAGGCTAGCATAATAAAATTTCAAAATAATTAATGCATTTTCATCACCATTAATACTCGCTTGTTTAATTTTTTTCAAACGACGATAAATAATATTCTGTGTTTGTTTAAGTTGCCAAACATAATAAATTTCATTAAAAAACGGGGTGTTTTTTAATTGTCTTAGTATCCCAGCACACGTTAACAATGCCAGAATGACGCCTAAAAAGTTATAACGAAAATTACTGGTTTGCTGGCCCGACTCTATCGCGGTATTAATACTCGCTTGAGCTATGGTATCAAGCGCTAAGGGCTCTGCAAATACCGCAATCAATATACCACCAAAAGCAATGGCTAATATTGCGAAGGTAACAATAAAACCAACAATCACTTGATTAAGCTTACTGCGATAAGCTTTTTTATCTATGTCTTTTAACGTCATGCTACAACTTAATTAATGGGTTACTAAAATTAAAAGGTTATTCTAACGTAATTTCTTTCAGTAAACCCTATTCTCTAGCTTTATTTTTTATAGAGGTCGATACCTGAATAGCGTGTTGTTTTTGTTGTGACTCCTTGTCGCCAAACATTCGCTAAGGTAGCGATACTCAGTTTTTGCTTAGCCCGAGTAATAGCGGTATACATTAATTCCCTAGAAAGTAATTTATTATCAGATTGTTCCGGTAAGACCATCACAACATGCTCGAACTCACTGCCTTGAGTTTTATGAATGGTCATCGCATAAACGGTTTCATGCTGAGGTAAACGCGCCGGATTCACCCACTTATATTCGTTGTTTGCTTGCTCAAAAACAGCCATTAAATGGCCCGACTCATTTTTCCACAACAAACCAATGTCGCCGTTGTATAAACCTAGTGAATAATTATTAACATTGATCATAATAGGTTGCCCGCAATAACGAGTCTCAAAAGCATTAATATCACCGCGTTTAATCAGTATATTTTGTACTTGTTCGTTTAACGATTCAACTCCCTGCTCACCAACACGTGTTGCGCATAAGATACGAAATTTTTGTAATTGTTTAAAGGCAGCAGACACTGTTTTTTGCGCAAAAATGGGCGCGTAATACTCACTAACGAATGCTGCTAACCAAGAACTGGCTTTACCTTCGAGTAAGCATAAGGTATCGCCAGACTGAAGCACGTCTTGGTGGTTATTATCTATGACTAGTTTTTCTGTTAATAATTGCCAACTTTCGCTAAAGCGGCCATTAATAACATGGCTCGCTATTTTTCCGATCCCACCTTCACTATCAAAACGTCTACTTTTGTCTAGAAACACCACGTGATCTGCGGCGAGGGTCAACCCTGATGATTTTGGCGATTTTTTCCACTGAGGTAAATTTACACATTGGCTAACTTGGCTTAAATATTGATGATTCTCAGGGCTGTAGCCACGATGTGGCTTAGGTGCTAAATCGTTAAGTACACTTCCAGCAGCAACGGATGGCAGTTGATCCGCATCGCCTAAAAGTATGATTTGGCAATGGCTAGGCAAAGCTCTAAAAACTCTTACCATTAACGCCAAATCGACCATTGACACTTCATCAATTAACAGCACATCAATATTAAGCAAATTATCTTGGTGGTGGCGAAAATTAACACTGTTAGGAATAACACCTAAGAGTCGATGCAGCGTTTGTGCCTCTTGAGGTATTTTTGATAAAACCGTTGCACTTATTTGTCCTGTAAATCCTTGTAAAGCATTAGTAACTGATTCAGATAAACGCTGAGCCGCCTTACCCGTTGGCGCTACCAAGGCTATCTTTAAATCTGCATTGGGCTTTTCATTTGAGCTTGAACTTGAGTTTAACATCACCAAAGCTGCTAACAACTTAGTCACCGTATAGGTTTTACCTGTACCTGGCCCGCCAGCAATAATACTCAATTTTTTATTAATAGCATTGGCAACCGCAACCATTTGCCAATCTATTTCATCGTTATCATCTGCTGACTTTTGCTGTGGAAAGAGTGTTGCTAAGCAGCTTTTAATATCAACGACGTTAAATGTTTGTACATTTAAATCCTTGGCTTGAGCACTTTTTGCTGAAATAAAAGTCAGTAGCTCTTGCTCAAAATGGTAATAACGACGTAAATAAAGGTTATTTTCATAAAAAACAATAGCATGGTTATCATCAGCCATAATAGACAAGTGTTCACATAGACTGACTAACTGTGGTTGCTCGGCAAAGGTAAAGCCGTTATGAGTAACAATACCTTGTTTATCGCAGCTATAACCAAAACGTGTACTCGCGATGGTGGCTAAAGGTAAACAACTATGGCCTGCCCTAAGGCTTTCACTGAGGGCAAGCAGTAAGTGAAAAAGCTGTTGGTTGTCATTATTATTATGCTTGTCGCGATTAACTAGGCTTTGTTGAATTTCTTTTGCAAAAAAGTAGTCAACCGCTTCAATATTATTAAGCTGCTGTTGAGCATGACTGAACTGCTTATATAACACTGCCATATGCTTATTCAACTCCTAAAAACAATTGATCAAGTGCGGCAAGTTCGTGCGCCTCGATTTTTCGATAGTAAACACCACAATTAATGTGTTCAACTTGGTCGGTCATACCCCGTAAATATAAATAGTAGGTGCCGCCAAAATGCTGTTCTACGTCGTAATTATCTAAGCTGTGACTTAAATAACGGTGCAAGGCTAACGCATAAATCAAGTATTGTAAGTCATAGTGATTTTTTTCAATATTCTCTTTCATTGCTTGCTGGTTATAGTCACTAAAATCATTGCCTAAGTGGCTGGACTTATAATCACAGATATAATATTTATTATTATGCTCAAAAATCAAATCGATAAAACCGTGCATCATACCTTTTAGCTGCTGGTATGCCGGTAAGCGAACAATTGATTGCTGTGTTGATTGACTGTGCGTATTACGATGTTTTGACAATATCTGCGTTAATTTATCAGTACTCGCTGAGCACATTGGATAATAAAATTCACTTTCTCGCAGTGTTTTTGTTTGCTTTAGGTCAGCTAAGCTAAAAGGCTCGCTATTATCAATATCTAATGCGCGATTACCCAATGGCGAATTAATCATTTGCGCTAACCAACTCTGCAGATCTTCAGCTTGATAACCCGCGGTTAGTTCTCCATACTTTTGCAAGGGCCAATGCATAGCTTCTTGCCAGTCGGGGGCATTAAAATCAGTATGTTCTAAAATATCATGCAATAAATTACCTGTATGAGCCCCTTTTGCTAAATTAAAGCGTAATAAACTACTCGCTTGCATTGCACTAGACTGAAGGTCAGTCATGCTATTTTTTTCGAGTGGGTTATCACGATCAGGCGAAGAGACACCGCCGTGACGTAAATTTCGACTTAAGGCTGAAAATGAACTTAGCCACCAATCGCGTTCTATTTTACCGTTAAATTGAGCGACTTGGCCGGTTTTATCACTAACTTCAGCTAATGGCGCTTTTTGAGCAATAAGCTCACTGGCGTTTTCTAATGATGATAGGGTCACTAAACTGATGTTGTTAGGTTCATCATTAACAAGCTGGCGTAAGTTTTCTTCTATATCTTGCTGACTTTGCCACTTTAATGCCCTGCCCAATGGCGAATGCTCGGCTTTATCAAAAGCGGTTGTTAAGATATAACAACGTTTTTCTGCTCGGGTTACAGCAACGTATAATAGCCGAATTGCTTCAGCGTAAGCCTCATTAGCCATTGACTCCTTAGCATGGTCTGAGCCGTCTAAACTTAATTTGAGCTGGTGGTTTTCATCATGATACTCAATAAAGGTCACCGAGCTTGCACCGAACTTAAGTGGGTCTTTATGACGGGTGGCAAAAGGAACAAACACCACAGGGTATTCTAAACCTTTTGAGCCATGCTGGGTAATAATGCGTATTAAATTATCATCACTTTCTAAACGTAACTCGGCTTCAATTTCTGGGTCGTCAACCCGACTTTGTTGTTCAAGCCAATAAAGTAATTCTTGTGGTTGACGGTGTCGTTGACTGGCTGTTTGCAGTATTTCAAATAAATGCAATAAATTGGTTAAAATGCGATCTTGGTTTTCATCGGCGATACAAAAATGATCATGCATTAATTTTAATGCCATCGAAATAAAACCTTTATACAACCATTCATTACGTAGTTGCTCAAAATCAAATTTCAATGCTTGCCAAGCTAGTTCATTTTCTTGTAATTCACGATATTTTTCAGGATGATAGTCGAGTAAATCACAGGCAATGGCAGCACTAAAGTAGCGTTCATTTTCAACAAACAAGATCCCTTTTAGCAGCTGTATTAATTGCTCTGTTTGCTCACTTTTCATTAAGTTAGCGCGATTACTCATAAAGACTGACGCTAAATTAGCCTGTTCTAATGCTTGTTTTATATCACGTGCTTCAGCGCCATCACGCACTAAAATAGCAATATCTTTTGAGCTTAATTTATCGTTATTTTCGTTTGTAGGCGCGGCAAGTAAATTGATAATTTCATTGGCACACCAAGTGGCCATCACTGGGCGAAAACTTTGAGCAACCGATTTTTTTGCTTCTTCATCAACAAAATGCACAAATTGTAAGGCGTTATCGGTAACTGTTTTATATTTAATAAGTGCTGGCGGTGAAGCTTTTACCGGAACATAGGGAATATCGTAACCAAACACCCGACTATTCCCTTGAGTAACATCAACTTTATCAGTGATCGCTTCGCCGTAAAATAAGCGGTTATAGCCAGCGATCATCGCTGGTGTTGACCGCCAATTCGTATCCATTAACCACTGGTGGTCACAATCTTTTCGGGCAGATAAATATGCAAAAACATCGCCCCCTCGAAAACCATAAATCGCTTGCTTGGGGTCGCCTATCATGTATAAAGCGGCCGTACTTTGGTGATAATATATGGCTTCTAGTATCGAAAATTGTAAGGGATCGGTATCTTGGAATTCATCGACTAACGCCACCGGATATTGTTCAAATAGGGTTTGTGCTAGGACTTGTGCGTTATTGCTTTTCGCTTGTAAGCAATTGGCCAAGGTTGAAATAAGATCGTCAAAACTTAAAATATTGGCGGTGCTTTTTTGTTCTGTGATATTGGCACGTATTTGATAAATACCTTCGCGGACAATAACCAGTGCCTTGGCTTTTTCAATCTTTTTAGCCAGGGATTTCAATTCAGCTTTAACCATTTTTACGGGTTCAAATACCGCTAACAGTTCAATTTTACCTACCGAGCGCGCGTAACGCTTGCCATCAATAAAACCATCTGGCATTTTTTCATCCGCAACACGCAGATCTTTAGCAAGTCGATGTAACCATTGAATTAATGAGTCAAGCTCTTGTTGACGTTTTTCACGTTCACTGCCTTTTTTAACATCAATAAGGTACTGAGTCAGCAGTGGTATGTTGTTCTCAAGGTTATAAACCGCTTGCTGTACTAATTCGGTAAATAACTGCTCTATTGCAGCAACATTGACGACATCAAGCGCATTATGTTTACTAATGGCTTTAGAAAATTGGCTGAGAAAATTTAACGGATTTGGCCAAAACTGCATCACTTGCTTGAAGTGTTCAGGGCTATCTTTTGCCAATACTCGATACCAATCTTGGCAAGCTTGTAGCACTAAATCTTGGCAATTAGTTTCCATTTGCGCGTTAAAGGCGACACCACTAGCAAAGGCATGTTGGCTTAATACCCGTTTACAAAAACCATGTATGGTTAATATTGCCGCTTCATCTAAATATAACAATGCTTGGCGCAAACGTATCTTTGCCGACTTTTCATCAATGTGCTGACTTATCGCGCTAAAGAACTCATCGCTGACAATTAACTCGTCCCAATGGTTAAGCGCTTGGCGAATAAAACTATCGATACGGCCACGTAGTTCTTCGGTCGCATCTTTGGTAAAGGTCATTACCAGTATTTGTTCAACGGGTAATTGCTTTTCGAGTAATAGCCGTAAATACAAGCGAGTGATATTAAAGGTTTTACCGGTACCGGCACTGGCTTCAATTAAGTGCTTACCCTGCAACGGGATCTGATGAGCAATAAGATTATTCATCTTCATTTTATTTGCTCCTGAGCTTGCCACATCGGTTGATAAAGTGCGATGAATGTTGATTGGTACTCGGAAAATTCAGGACATTGCTGCCAGAAATAGTGCATATAAGGGTCTTGTCCTAGGGGTTTTACCACGCTAAGCATACTGCCACTGTCAGACCATATTTTTTCAAAACTACTTTGCGTAAAAGCTTTAGCTTTAAAGAATTTTTCAATCAATTCAGTATTAAGTAATAAAGCTTGCTGTTGCCCTTTAATATAGGTCTCAACAATAAAAGCGAGTTGTACGTGGGCATTGTCTATTTTACTAAAACGGTACTGTGTTGGTTTTTGATTTTTGGTATCAAAATAAAAACCTTTAGTGACATTCACCTGCGCAAGCATATTTTGCTCTTCGGTTAAATGAGCCGCATTTAAGTTCGAGGTATTTGCTTGCCAGCACTGCATAATAATTTGATGTAGATAAAGGCCAAACAAGTCTTTGCCTTTTGCCGAAGAGCTGCGATAAAACATTAAGCTGTCCGCTTGCACCGGGAAATTAGCACTGAGGGTAAAATGACTGTTATTGGTAAGCACCACATCAAGCTCGGTATTGATAAACGTTATCGGTAAGCTGTCGTTGGTTAATTGGCTTTGACTTTGAATGAACTCACTAAAGGTTTCACTGTCATCACGCCAGCGCTCTAGACTATCATGGGTACTGGGTAAATCAGGAAAAACGCCACTCACCCCTGCCGCACTTACCGCAGAAGAGATCTCATCTTCGCTGCTACCCACGAGATAAAGTGCTAACAGCTGTTGGCGTAACAAATAACTCTGCAAGAAGTTTTCACTGAATGGCTCAGTATCATCAAGTTGTGTTTCGTGGTTTTCAAAGAACAACTGTAAGTGTCGTTGAGCAAAGGCTTTTGCCGGATGCTGAAAAAAGCGGATCAGTTCATTAATATCGACAACTTGCGGCTCATCATCAACAATGCTCGTATGTGGCAACAATAAAACATCGCTTTGTTGGTTTTTTTTAGCTGATTTAAGTTTCAACCAATTAGGGTCAAAGCTTTTAAATTTGCCTAAATAATTATACTCGCTGAATGCTTGCATCGGTAATTGTTTAATATCTGAAGATCGATCACCATTATCATTTTCTTCATTGCCAACCTCAGCATTATGTAATTGCCAGCCATAGCCTGCTTCTAAATATTCCATCAATTCTTTGAGGACAACCGAAGGCTGTTTTTCATTATTATTACGAATATTACGGCCTTGATAGCTTAAATATAATGCCTTTCGCGCTGATATAATGGCTTCTAAAAACAAGTATCTGTCGTCACCACGACGCGATCTGTCACCCAATTCGCTTTTACTACTCGCCATAAGATCAAAACCTAGCGGTTGGCGTTGTCGAGGAAATTCGCCATCGTTCAAGCCTAAAATAGCAATCACTTTAAAGGGAATACTGCGCATCGGTAACATCGAGCAAAAGGTGATTTGCCCAACCATAAATTGCCGACCGGGATCGGGCTGACTAAAATGATTTGTCAGAAAGTCACGTACCACACTCAAACTGATATTGGGCTGATAATTAGCATGTTGACAGTATTCGGCCAAAGAGCCAATTGCTTGGTCAATAACGTTAAAGGCCATTTCGTCGGTTACTTCAAAAAGACTATTTAACATCGTTAATAAAAATTGTTGCCACTGATTGGCTGATTTATCTTGGCCAAGTTGCTGAGAAAAATACTGTAATTGCTCGATAATCAACATTAACTTACCCAGTAAAATGGCATCGTTGCCCTCGACATGGGGTAAATACAGCTGTTCATCTACGTATATTGAACGGTCAGAAAAAGCAAAGCCACGCATTAATCGCGACAAACCTTGTTGCCAGGTAAAAGCATTATTAACTTCGAGGCTATGCAAGACCTGTTGCTTATGTTGCTGGTCAACGCCCCAGTGCACACAAGCTTGCTCAAGCCAAGCAGACATTTTGTCTAGCTCTTCAAGACTGATTGAAAATTTATTTTGCATGGCAGGTAAACGTAACATGCCAATGATTTGGGAAACTTGAAAACGACTATCGGGTAAACTCAGTAATTGGGTAAAAGCGGCCACAACGGGCTCTGCATCTTTGCTGACCCGGTCGGCAATAGAACAAGGTAATGGCGGGATTTTATCCGCTAAGTCTTGCCAGCCTCGTGCAAATACAGCACTAACATAAGGGGCGTATTGTTCAACTTGTGGGCACATCACTAATACATCTTTGGGTGTTAAGGTTTTATCATCATTGAACTGATGCAGTAACCAGTCGTGCAAGCCTTGCACTTCACGTAATGCGCTGTGTGCGCTGGTAAAAACAATCGAGTTATCTTGTTGGTTTTTGGCGGTGCTTCTTTGATCAGTTAACGTCAAAATGTCTTGTTGAACTTGCTGCAAAACCGATATATTTGCTGCTCCATCACTTTGTTCAACCGCATCAAAAACTTCAATATTTACCGTTGAATAATCGTTAAGCAAGGCCATAAACTCGCGGCCCTGTTGACCTAAATTAGCCAGCAAAGGGTTACCAACATTTACGGTAATGTCATCGTGCCCGACGACCCATTTTGAGAGTAAATTAATCGCTTGTTTTTCTGATTGTATATCGCCCCAATAATCAAAACAGGGATTAAGATGGAAAAAATGTACATCAAGATGTTCACTTATCGCTTCAATAAATGATAACCACATTGGCGCCATCGCATTGATACCAAAAAAAGATAAGCGCGGTGGCAATAAGTGCTTTTTGCTAACAATATTTTTAATGGCTTTATTGACTAACTCAAGTGGATTATAACTTTGCTCTTGCGTTAACAATTGCCATAATTTTGCTTGCCATTTTTCAACGGCTAACGCTTGTTCTTTGTTAACAAAACTTTGGCTGCTCTTACCTTGATGCCAATCATTAATCCACTGCGGCCTAAAAATCAAATATTGCTCATATAAATCAGCTAATTGACAAGCAAGTTGATAGCGTTTTAAGGTTTGCTGTTCGGTAAAGATTCTTGGCTTGTCTTGCTTTATTTTTTCAGATTCACCAACAGATCTATTGGCTAAATCATCTTCATCAATAGTTGCCCCTAACCAGTATTGGCTTGCACTGGAAAAATCAGGGTCTTGTATAACAACAGCACTGCCAAGTAATTGATCTATTCGCCATGAAAGCACTTCACGAGAGAACGGCGATTGGTCGGGTACATCTTCATCGCTGGCCATGCTTCTGACCAGTTTCCATAAAAACTGTGACGGCAAGGCATAACTGATATTCATGCTGATACCGCGTTGCTGGGCTAACGACATATTAAGCCAATGCTGCATACCGGCATTTTGCACAACAATCATTTCTTGGCTGAAAATAGGAAGTGGTGAAACCTGTTGGATTTTATCGAGAAGTGCTAATAAACTTTCCATTTTATTAGCCGGATAAAGATAGAACAATATGAAAGCCTTAGGTGCAATATTTTCTGCCTAAATTTAAGCATAACAATACCAATAAAGCTATAAAAATCAGCTAAGTTATTGTGGTAAAACAGCTATTTTTATTGAATAAAGTCTAGATGCCTTTGAAAATATTCACCTAAAAAAGGCACTGAATATTTTTCACCTAATATTGCATAATAGATAGCCATTAACCAGATAACAAATACAAAAATACTGACTGCCCAACCTATAAGAGGAATAAAAGACAAAAGCGTAAAAGTTAACACTAGGCCTAAAGATTGTTTTAAATGAAAAGTAGAAAAACTTGACCGATTACCACTATACAGCAGTATCGCAATACACCAACCAATAACGGTAAAGTAACTGATCACCGCGGCAAACTTTGCCATGTCGAAATTCGATTTACTCGGTATATGAAAATTTCCCATAGCCAAATACTCAAATGAAGTCATACATTAAGATTAGTTAAAAAAATGCCTTTCAACAAACATATAAACGATTAACTTTTATTAGTTTGCCTTAAATAAACACTTTCCATAAAAATATTTGATGTTTTCCTTATCATTATTGACCTTAATCAACAAAGACTTACCCCAAGTTGTGACATGCTAATTCATTGTACCGCCTTAGATAGACACTTTTCTGACAAAGTTAGATATCTCTACTGACTACCACTTACACAAACAGGATATTGGGCATAGCTAATGGACATAGATTTTGACGAAATCACCTATTTAAAAAATCCAGGTTCTCTTTTACTAAAAGCCGATTGTATACAGTTTTTAATGACATTGACCGGGCCTACAGTGATTGATATTACCGGCAGCGATCAAGGTAAATTTCGGGTATTTACCACACTATTGCATGGCAATGAACCTTCTGGGTTAATTGCCATGCATCGTTGGTTAACGGCTAATGAGCAACTCCCTGTGCCAACAACCAATGTCCGCTTTATTATTTGTTCGGTTGAGGCCGCTAATATTTCGCCGTTATTTAGTCGGCGTTACCTTGATGGCGGTAAAGACATTAATCGATGTTTTTCTGGTGATAAAATTCCAGATTGTGGCTTTTGTCAGCGAGCTTTACTAATAGAGAAAGCTATAAAGGAGGTGAATCCAAAACTTCTCGTTGACTTGCATAATTGTGCTGGGTCTGGACCTGCTTTTGCTGTAGCACCGATGATAACGCCAGAAGTATTATCAATAACGTCTTATTTTTGCCAGACCCTTATATTATCGGGTTTGCAATTGGGAACATTAATGGAACGAAAGTTTGATTGTCCAATGATCACGGTAAAATGTGGCGGTAGTAAGGACGAACAGTCCCATCATGTTGCTTACCAAGGTTTAAAACAGCTGACCTTAAATAAACAAGCTAAAACCTTTCAACAAAATAGAGCGGTTGATATTATTTATCGACCATTACGCTTGGAGTTAAAACCACACACCCCTTTAACTTATGGCGATCACGATGAGGGCTTTAGTGGTGTTTGTATAAAATCAAATATTGAACAACTTAACTATGGTATTTCTCGAAAAGATCAAATGTTAGGCTGGGTTGATGACAAAGGACTTGATAATTTTGTTCTCATTGACGAACATGGAAATAATGTTATTGATGGCCATTTTAGCTGTCGTAAAAACATTTTAAGCTGTGCCGTTGATTTACGCATTTTTATGGCAACAGAAAATAAAAACATCGCTTTAAATGATTGTTTATTTTACGTGATAAAAGTTTAGTCAATGCCCCTAAGATTAAAGGATAAGGTTTGTTTGGAGCTGGATAATAAAAACAGTGCCCTAATAAATAGGGCTAAATAGTTCCAAAAGTGATGATGCTCTTTTTGACAAAGACTAACCTAGTGCTAACCAAAACCCTACCCCGGCCATAAGTGTTCCTGCTATTCGATTCATAAGTTTGACGTTATCTCCCTTCGAGAGAAAAATTCTCAGCGTTTTACCACCACTTGCATATAACATCATACAAGTAAATTCTGAAACCATGATCACACCAACTAAAACCATTAACTGAGGAGTTATTGCCAATTGAGTATTAATAAACGGTGGTAGAAGTGAAACCATAAAAGCCCACCCTTTAGGATTTGAAATAGCGGTGAACAAACCTTGATTAAATAAGGTAAGTCGACCTATATTCGCAGGCTCTTGGGCACTGCTTAGCGACATTCGCCCCTTTGATAACCACATTTGAACACCAACATAAACCAAATAGGCTCCGCCGATATATTTTACTACAGCAAAGACATCAGGATATTTAAGCATGACTGAAGCAACACCAACAACCGCTGCAATAGCGACAGCAGCAACACCAATCAGTTCTCCAAGCATCATCCACAAGGTTCTTTTTACACCAATACTCATGCCGAGTGTTAGGGCTAATGTCATACACATACCAGGGGTAATACTGACAAAGAAGAATGTTGGTATAAATATAACTAAAGTGGTGTAATCAATCATCAGGGTAATTATTTAAGTAAAGTTTGGCGTAGCTTATCAGAAGATATAATTGAACTAAAAGCGACTCGACTGAAAATCGATAAAAAAGCTTGTTTGTTGTTTATCATTATTCTCTGATTTTTTTTCTACTGTTAGCCATAACCGCCAAACCATATTATTTTCAGAGCAGCTACCTAACATTGTTTCTGCAACAAAATAATTTTGCTCAGTGGTGATGTCTTTACTAAAGAACAAGGGTATTTTACCCATAAACATTGTTTTTCCTTCCATGTAGCCAACGACACTATATAAATCTTTAGGGGAAAAGTTATCATTAAGCAAATGATCTTTTTTAAGTTCAACCCGTATACTAAAAGGGTGTTCTGTTAGCACTTTCCCAACATTAAACTTAACTGAAATCTTGCCAAAAATGGTTTTCGCTTCACAGATGCTTTGCGAAGTTAAACATTCAAATGGCAAACTCACTTGTTGAGACTTTTTTGGGGCGTCACAGCTGACAATGCTGACTAAAAAAAAAGCGATAAATAGCCTTTTATAATTTAAATTTTTAATGGGACAGTCTCTCTTTGATGCTTTATGTATATTAATCGTACTAAGCTTTAAAATATTATTGATCTACAACAAATTTCACTGCATATTCTAATGACTTTTCGATGCAATATTATTACTATATACGTGAGATTTTTTATCGCTAGATGAAGTTTATATTTTCAATTGTAACTTATCATTTGCGCTTAGTTTTTTTAATCATAAAAAATCGTTTTACGTTAACAATTATAACTGCGGAAACCATAACATGTCTCAAAGTAATGCGTCATCAGTAGACTACAATTTTGATGTTGTACGTCAATTTACTGTAATGACAGTAATATGGGGAATTTTCGGTACCCTTGTTGGTGTTCTAATTGCAGCTCAATTAATTTGGCCTGCGTTGAATTTCGAAACACCTTGGTTAACCTACTCCCGTCTTCGTCCACTTCACACTAATGTAGTTATTTTTGCATTTGGTACAAGTGCCTTATTTGCTACCTCTTATTATGTGGTTCAAAGAACCTGCAAAACAGCATTGTTTGGTGGCAAACTTGTTTCATTTACCTTTTGGGGCTGGCAATCAGTTATTGTGCTCGCTGTTATCACGCTTCCTATGGGCTACACCTCAAGTAAAGAATATGCTGAATTAGAATGGCCAGTTGATATTTTAATTGCCATTGTATGGATAAGCTACGCTATAGTCTTCTTTGGGACACTCGTTAAACGTAAAACATCGCATATTTATGTTGCTAACTGGTTCTTTGGTGGTTTTATACTAACTGTTGCGGTATTACACATTGGTAATTCAATGGTAATTCCTGTTTCTATGATGAAGTCTTACTCTATCTACTCAGGCGCTATTGATGCGATGATGCAGTGGTGGTACGGACATAACGCCGTTGGCTTCCTATTAACCGCTGGTTTCCTAGGTATGATGTATTACTTCGTGCCCAAACAAGCTGAACGTCCAGTTTATTCTTATCGTTTATCTATTGTGCATTTTTGGGCATTAGTTTCTTTATACATTTGGGCTGGCCCACATCACTTGCATTACACGGCACTACCTGATTGGGCTCAGTCTGTTGGTATGGTGATGTCTATCGTATTATTCCTGCCTTCTTGGGGGGGGATGATTAACGGTATTATGACGCTTTCTGGCGCATGGCACAAACTTCGCCATGACCCGATCCTTCGTTTCTTAATTGTTTCATTGTCTTTCTATGGTATGTCTACCTTTGAAGGTCCTATGATGGCAATTAAATCTGTAAATGCACTTTCTCATTACACTGACTGGACTATTGGCCATGTGCATTCTGGTGCTTTGGGCTGGGTTGCTATGGTGTCAATTGGCGCTATGTACCATTTGATTCCGGTGCTATTTAATCAAGGTCGCATGTACAGTATCAAATTGATCAACGTACATTTCTGGCTACACACAACAGGTATTGTTCTCTACATAGTTGCTATGTGGATTTCAGGTGTCATGCAAGGGTTAATGTGGAGAGCGGTTAATACCGATGGTACGTTAACTTATAGCTTTGTAGAAAGTTTAACTGCATCATATCCATTCTACTTTATGCGTTTTGTTGGTGGTCTATTCGTTGTGGCTGGTTTCTTATTGATGGCTTACAACATGTTCAAAACTATCTATGCTGAAGACGAAAGTCTAAAGCCCGTAGCCATAGATTAGGAGGCTAACGATGAAAAATAAACATGAAAAATTTGAAACAAATGTTGGTTTGTTTGCTATTTTCACTATTCTCGCAATAAGTATTGGCGGCTTAGTTGAAATAACACCGTTGTTCTTTCAAAAAGCAACGACAACACCGGTTGACAACCTCAGACCTTATACCGCTTTAGAAATGGAGGGTCGTGATATTTATATCCGTGAAGGTTGTAATGTATGTCATAGCCAAATGATACGACCTTTTCGCGCTGAAACAGAGCGATATGGGCACTATTCAGTTGCTGGTGAAGGCGTATGGGAACATCCATTCTTGTGGGGTTCTAAACGCACAGGTCCTGACTTAGCTCGTGTTGGTGGTCGTTATAGTGATGATTGGCATCGTGCACATTTACTTGACCCTCGCTCAGTAGTTCCCGAGTCAAATATGCCTTCGTTTAGCTGGTTAGCTGAAAACAAGTTAGATGGCAAGTTAACCGAGAAGAAATTAGCTACTTTTAATTTCTTAACGCGTAATCGCAGCCATAAAGATGAAGAAGGTAATCGTATCCCGTTATATTCAGCTGCAGATTTAGCCGGTGCTAAAGAGGCTGTTAAAGATAAAACGGAAATGGAAGCTCTTATTGCTTATTTGCAATCTCTTGGTCATGCGTTGAAATAATGATGATAGATTATGGCACCCTTAGAGGGTTAATAGCTTTACTAATATTGGCACTATTTATTATTATTGTGGTTTGGTCTTATTCTAAAAAGCGTAAAAGTGCTTTTGATGAAGCTGCAAACTCTATCTTCGAAGAAGATAAAGAAAAGACTGAGCTTAATGACGTGAATGGCAAACAGGAGACTAATAAAAATGTCTAGCTTCTGGAATATATGGATTTGGGTTTTAACCCTGGGAACTTTAGTCGGTTGTTTTTTACTACTTCGCTATTGTTTAAAGAACTTTGCAGGTGTTCCTGAAGGTGAGTCAATGGGACACACTTTTGATGGCATCGAGGAATTGAATAATCCACTGCCGCAATGGTGGAGTACATTCTTTTTATTAACGATCATCTGGGCATTCGGTTATTTAGCACTCTATGGTTTAGGTAATTGGACTGGATTTATTGGTTGGAAAAGCTCTAACCAAGGAATTTTGAATCTTGCTGAATCTAGAGAACAGATACTAGCCGCAAAAGAAAATGGTTATTTAGTACAGTATGATCGTGAAATTGAAGCCGCTGATTTGAAATATGGTCCAATTTTTGATGCCTATGCTGCACGTACTATTAAAGACTTAGCTACTGATGTAGAAGCTTTAAAAGTAGGTCAACGCCTATATTTACAAAATTGTTCTCAGTGTCATGGTTCAAATGCAAGTGGTCTTACCGGCTTCCCCAACCTAACCGATAATGACTGGTTATACGGTGGGGACCCACAATCGATTAAGCATACACTTTTATATGGCCGTAATGCTAATGGTATGATCGCTTGGGGCTCAGCATTAGGTGATCAAGGCGTTAAGGATGTTACCGCCTATGTATTGAGTTTAAGTGGTCGTGAAGTTGACGTTGCAAGTGCTGCTGCCGGTAAAGAAAAGTTCGCTCTATGTGCAAGTTGCCATGGTGCTGACGGTAAAGGTAGTTTAGCTATGGGTATTGATTTAGGAGCGCCTAACTTAACTGACAACATCTGGTTGTATGGCGGCTCTCCACGTGCCGTTGAGTCATCTATTAAAAATGGTCGAGCTGGTGTAATGCCCGCATGGAAGGACATTTTAGGTGAACAAAAAATACATCTTGTTAGTGCCTATGTGTATAGTTTATCGCAAAAATAACTGCGCTTAATTAGTCTCAATTTAAAAGCCTTGCTGTATTATTACCGCAAGGCTTTTTTATATATTCCAAGCCAAGAATAGTTAGTAAATTGATGGTTTTTTAATAGTTCCCAATAGAAAAAAGTCGTATAATATGCCTACCTTTATTGACTGAACTTTTAACATGAAAATATCTTGGTATAAAGAGCCTTGGGCTTGGTTTGTTTTTATTCTCCCTGCTACCGCAGTTGTTGCTGGTATTTCGACTTACTTTATTGCTAACCATAATCCCGACCCATTAGTCGTTGGTGATTACTATAAAAAAGGTAAAGCAATTAACTTAGAAGTCTCTAAAGTAAAGCTTGCCCAAAAATTAGGAATGCGCTTTGCATTAAAACTGCAAGATAACGAATTAATTATCAAACCTACCGGTATTGATAAAATATTCCCAGTGTTAAATCTTAACTTTTATCACCCTACTCTTGCTGATAAAGATTTCTATTTAGCACTCACGCCTGACGGTAATGGCTATTTTAGGCATGTCTTTGATGAACCAGTAAAGGGAAAATGGCGTTTAACTATGACTCCTTTTGAGAATCACTGGAAAATTCAAAATACTATTTTCTTACCTCAAAGTGAATTTATCGATATTATTCCTAATGTTAGAGAAGCTAACTAAACGCCGGTAGTCTCTATTAGCTTAGGTGTTGATTAGTCTCACCTAAGCAACACCTCTATAAAAAACCAATTATTTGCTTGGCCTCAACATATGAAAACACTTTGTTATCACTGCAGTGAAATTGTTCCTAATGGGTTAGATTTATCAATAAAAATTGAGAAAACCATGCAGCCGATGTGTTGTATTGGATGTCAAAGTGTTGCTCAAGCGATTATTGATAACGGTTTAGGTGAATATTATCGTTTTAGAACAGCCCCTGCTCAAAAAGGTGAACCACTAGTTCCTGAGCAGTTACAACGTAACAAGTTACTTGATGATGACAGCCTACAAAGTGAATTTACTTATAAAAGTGATGAATATAACGAAGCAATTTTAACAGTTGACGGTATAAGCTGCGCGGCATGTGCTTGGCTTATCGAAATGCAACTTATCAAGATAAATGGCTTAATTAAAATTAACGTAAATGCCACTACACAACGTGCAACAGTTCGATGGAATAATAGTGAGGTTCAACTCAGTGAGCTTATTAATCATATAAGTAATATTGGTTACCAAGCCCTCCCTTTTAAAGCGAGTACCGCCGAGCAGCTTAATAAAACCCAAAGTAATAATTATATTAAACGCCTAGGTATTTCTGGTATTTTAATGATGCAAGTCATGATGATCGCTTTTGGCTTATACTTTGGCGCCTTTTCAGGTATGGATGAGTACAACTTAATCTATTTACGCTATGCAAGCTTATGCTTGACCTTACCTATTGTTACCTATGGCGCATTCCCCTTCTATAAGGGAGCTATTAATGCTTTAAGAGTGAAGCGTTTATCGATGGATGTTCCTGTTGCTATTGCGATTTCACTCGCATTTTCGGCCAGTGCATGGGCAACAATCACTCAGCAAGGTGAAGTCTATTTTGAGTCTGTATCAATGTTCACTTTTTTACTACTTATTGGTAAATTTTTAGAATTTAGAGCAAGAAGTCGCGCAGCGGAAGTTTCGGCTAACTTGCTTAAATTAATGCCGATGATAGCGACAAAACTCATTGATGATAAAGGAGCAGAAAAAGAAGTCATACTACCAGCAAAAAAACTTTGTCCTCTCGATATTGTACTAATAAAACCCGGCGAAGTGGTTCCCGCTGATGGCACAATAATTTCAGGCAGCAGCCAATTAAACGAAGCGATGTTGTCGGGTGAGCAGTTACCATTAAATAAATCAATAGGCGATACGGTCTTTGCTGGCACCATAAACGGTGACGGTAATATCAACGTTGAAGTTAAACAAGCCAGTGAACATTCTTTTTTAAGCCAACTGATCAGATTAAGTGAATCATCTCAAGCGCATAAACCCAAATTAGCAAAATTATCAGATAAAATCGCTCAATATTTTGTTGCAGTTATTTTGCTAACCGCTGTAGGTACTGCATTTTATTGGCAACAACATTTACCTGAAGAAGCTTTTTGGATCACCTTATCGGTACTAGTAGCTACCTGCCCTTGCGCCTTGTCATTGGCAACCCCCACCGCATTAACCTGTGCGACCACACGCTTAAACCGCGAAGGCATCATGATAAAATCTGCACATGTTATGGAAACTTTACCAAAATTAACCACGATTGCCTTTGATAAAACAGGTACCTTAACTTCTGGTGATTTTTCTATTAATGAAATAAAGCGCTTTAATAATGAAAAGCTTAACTATAGCGAGCAGCAGGTTTTAGCTATAGCAGCAGCGCTTGAGTCTTATTCTGAGCATCCTTTAGCCAAACCGTTTAAAGCCTTTCGTGATTACTCCTACCACACTGAAGCCGTTGAAATTAAATCAGGTGCTGGTATTCAGGGGAAAGTGAACGGTCAATACTTTCAAATGGGTAAGCCTAATTGGTTACTTAGCGAAACAAAGATGTTGGCAGAATTTGCGACGGCTTCTTGCCTATTGATAACAGACAACCAATTAGTCGCTGCTTTTTATTTAAGCGATGAAATTCGTAATGATGCCCAAACGCTGTTAGATGACTTAAAGAAAAGTAATCTTTATACCATCATGCTATCGGGTGATAACCCTGCTGGCTGTGAAAAAGTTCAGGCATTATTACATTTAGACGAGTTACATAGTACTTTGACTGCGGCTAATAAGATGGAGATAATAAAAAATCAGCCTAAAAACTCAACCGTTGCTATGGTAGGCGATGGTGTCAATGATACCCCAGTATTTGGCGCAGCCCATGTCTCGATTGCTATGGGTAGTGGCACAGATATAGCTAAAAGCGGTGCAGATGTTATCTTACTCAATAATCGTTTAAAGTCGATAACAACATTAAGACAGGTTGCCAACAAAACTCGTCGCATTATTTGGCAAAATTATTTTTGGGCATTCGGTTATAATGCTATCGTATTGCCGCTTGCTGTTTCAGGCTACATTACCCCCTATATAGCGGTTATAGGTATGTCTGCTAGTTCGATATTGGTTATCACTAACTCATTACGTTTATTGAAAAAGTAAACGAAAACTTATAATAGAGCATAAAAACCATGAGCATTATTTATATTTTGATCCCCATAGCGATAATACTAACCTCTATCGCTATTTATTTGTTTTTCTGGGCAGTAAAGACTGAGCAGTTTGATGATTTAGAGAAACAAGGGATGAGTATCTTGTTTGATGAAGATGAAAATATTACCACAAAAAAGACCACTGAAACCCATAGCGAAAATACAGCTAAAAATGATACGGGTAGTAAATAATAACCATGTTGAGTATTGATTATTTATCAGCATTCATCATCGGCTTGTTAGGTTCGGGACATTGTATCGGTATGTGTGGTGGCATAACAACGATGTTAACATCTGCTATATCGCCGCAACAACAAGGCTGCGATAAATTTAAGCTGGTCGGTGCATATAATGTTGGCCGAATTTTTTCTTATAGCTTAATTGGAGCAATAGTTGGATTTAGTAGTTCTATTGCCATCAAAAACATTGGCGTTCCATTAGGTTTTTTTCGGTTATTTGCAGCTGTATTTTTAATTTTATTAGGCTTGTATTTAGGCCAATGGTTAATGTGGTTATCAAAAGTTGAAAAAATAGGTAAGTTCCTTTGGCGCTATCTATCTCCGTTAAGTAAAAAGTTTATTCCCATTAATAATGCTAAACAAGCGCTAGCATTAGGAGCAATTTGGGGATGGTTACCCTGTGGTTTAGTCTACTCAACATTAACTTGGTCCTTAGCCAGTGGAAGTGCTCTTAGTGGCGCTCTAATAATGACCAGTTTTGGTTTAGGTACTTTACCAGCCTTGTTAAGTCTTTCACTTGGCTCTTTTGGTATAAAGTCGTTGTTAACTAATACGAAATTCAAGAAAATAATGGCGCTAATGATAATTACATATGGTATATACAGTTTAATGTTTGCATATCAGCAATTGTTTTAATATGATCGATAAATTAGGGATAAATCATTTAGGTTAATATGTATAAAAAGCCATGTTCTACATCTCAACATATCCATTGTCAAAACTGTAGTATCAGCGAGCTGTGTTTACCTTTCTCTTTAAATGATAAAGAACTTGATACACTAGACAGTATTATTGACCGTAAACGCCCTATCCATAAAGGCGAACAAATTTTCCAAGATGGCGATAAAATGCAAGCTTTATACGCTATTCGCTCTGGAACATTCAAAACATTTACAGTAAATGAACAAGGTGAAGAACAAATTACCGGTTTTCATTTAGCGGGTGATTTATTAGGTTTTGATGCTATTGCTGAGTCAGAGCACCCTAGTTTTGCAAAAGCCTTAGAAACATCTATGGTCTGTGAGATACCTTACAATACTTTAGATTCATTATCGAATACGATGCCTAAGCTAAAAAAACAAATTCTTCGCATGATGAGTTCCGAGATCCGCGCCGATCAAGAAATGCTAACGCTACTTAACCGCAAAAATGCTGAGCAACGCTTAGCGACTTTTATTTCAACCTTAGCTAGTCGCTATCATGCACGCGGTATGTCACTGACAGATTTTCGCCTAACGATGACGCGCAGTGACATTGGTAATTATATTGGTTTAACGGTTGAAACCATCAGTAGGTTGTTAAATCGTTT
Source organism: Colwellia sp. MB3u-55 (assembly GCF_014076785.1). Taxonomy (NCBI): domain Bacteria; kingdom Pseudomonadati; phylum Pseudomonadota; class Gammaproteobacteria; order Alteromonadales; family Colwelliaceae; genus Colwellia; species Colwellia sp. MB3u-55. Next base: position 40,519 of record NZ_JACGUS010000072.1, on the reverse strand, counting down.
CCAAAAAAATGAATTAATCACAGTAGATGGAAAGCTCATTACAATACTTGATATGGTTAAACTTAACGAGTGTGCTTCGCTGTAGTTTATCGCTTTTTTAAATAATTATAGATAAATGCTTAACATTAAAGATGTTAAGCATTTTTTTTATTGAAATATTATGATTTAAAGCAAATAATATCTATTAATTATGGTCTATTATTAATATTATTTAATAAGTAGGGAGTAAATATTATGGATAAGTATAAAAAAATATTAGCCGTTATTGATCCAACCACTGAAAATCAAAAAGCGTTGAAACGTGCGATTGAATTAGCACGACATAGTGGCGGACAGATTACTGCATTTTTAACTATTTATGATTTATCTTATGAAATGACCACCATGCTTTCTGGTGAAGAGCGAGAAGCAATGCGTCAATCGGTTATTAATGATCGTAAACTATGGTTAGACGAAAAGATTGCAGAAACTGATCACGAAGACATAACCATAGATACCTGTATTATTTGGCATAATCGTCCATTTGAAAAGATCATCAAAAAAGTACTGACTGAAAACTTCGATATTGTCATCAAAGGCACCCATCAACATGACAAGCTAAAGTCGGTGATTTTTACACCAACAGATTGGCATATCTTAAGGAAATGTCCCTGCCCAGTATTACTGGTTAAAGACCATAGTTGGCCAAGTAATGGTAATTTACTTACCGCACTCAATATTGGTAGCGATGATGATGAGCACAAAGCGCTCAATAATAAGTTAACCCAAGAATCAATAGTGTTTTCTTCACTTATTAAAGCCAATGTACACTTAGTGAATTCTTATCCGGGTACACCAGTAAATATTGCCATTGAAATTCCAGAGTTTAACGCCTCTGAATATAACGACACGATGTTTAATCATCACAAAAGTGCGATGAAAGACCATGCTAATAGCTTTAATATTCCACTCAAAAATACCCATGTTAAAGAAGGTTTACCTGAAGATGTTATTCAAAGTATTTCTAAGCACATTGATGCTGAATTAGTCGTGTTAGGCACTATAGGTCGAACAGGGATTTCAGCAGCACTTATCGGTAATACTGCAGAGCATGTCATTGACCGCCTTAACTGTGATGTTTTAGCGATAAAACCTGATGGTTACCTCTCTCCACTAGCTTAATATTGAAATATGTAAATATCCATTAAAAAGCCGAGGGTTTTCTTGGCTTTTTGCTATACTACGCGCCGTAAAATTCATACTTTTTTATTTTAAATATCTCTAGGGAACACTATGAGCGCTCAATCAGCGACACCAATAACATCTTTAACACCCAGCCAAAAAATACAGCTGAGTAAACTTGAGAAGCGCTTAAGACGACATGTTGGCCAAGCTATCGCGCAATATAATATGATAGAAGATGGCGATAAAATAATGGTGTGCGTATCAGGTGGTAAAGACAGTTACGCCCTACTGGCTATTTTAATGTTGTTAAAAGAATCAGCGCCTATTCATTTTGATATTGTTGCCGTTAATCTTGATCAAAAACAACCCGGTTTTCCTGAACATATCCTTCCCGAATACTTAGAAGCTTTAGGTGTTGAATATAAAATTGCGCAAGAAGATACCTACTCCATTGTTAAAGATAAAATACCTGAGGGGAAAACCACCTGCAGTTTATGCTCTCGTTTACGCAGAGCTATTTTGTACAAGGTCGCTGCAGAAATAGGCGCAACTAAAATTGCACTAGGCCATCATCGTGATGATATGGTTGAAACACTAATGCTAAATATGTTTTATGGCGGTAAATTAAAATCGATGCCAGCAAAATTGGTCTCTGATAATGGTGAGCATGTTGTTATTCGACCGTTAGCTTTTTGTAAAGAAGCAGAACTCATCCAATATGCACAACTAAAAGCGTTCCCAATTATTCCATGTAATTTATGTGGCTCTCAACCTAATTTACAACGCCAAAACATTAAGAAAATGCTACAGGACTGGAATGTTAATCATCCGGGACGAATTGAATCTATGTTTACTGCTATTCGCAATGTGGTTCCATCACATTTGTGTGACAGTGAACTTTTTGATTTTAAAGGGATTAACGCTGACTCAGGCATTATCAATGGTGGCGATATCGCTTTTGATGATGAACCTATTATTGCCGCTCAATTAACAAACAGCGTCAATATTGAAGAGAATTCAATAGCCAAAACTTCACTAAGTAACAGTCTGAATATTATAGAAATAAAGTAATATCTACCTGAATTAACAGCAAGTATCTAAGCGATAACAACACCAGTCAAAAGGTACTAATGTTATCGCTCGCCATCATTATCTAATGCGTAATAGAATAAGCCGCGCCTAAATAACCTTAGGCTTTGGCTTTGACAATATTTTATCAAAATACACTTTATTATGGCGGATCATTTCTGTTATTTCTAAGACATAATCAGTGCCTCTAATAGAATAACGCAGCAATCCCGTTGCTAGTATTTGTGGCGATAGTGGTTGTTCTTGAGCGCGCAATTGCCCTCTAATTGAACGAAAAACACCATAAGCATGATTGGTATTAATATTGTGTAAATAACGCTGTACCGCATGCTCTAAACTATTAAATGCTGCTACTTCATGTTTAGCACCGTAATCTCTTCCTCTTGGCACCATGCCACAACCTTTTTTATAGCACCACATTCCAAAAAAGTTCAAACCCACTCGAGCAAAACGAGAAGTGCCCCAGGCTGATTCATTGGCTGCCTGCACTAATACTAATTCAGCAGGTACAATATCAATACGCAACAATAGTTCATTAAGCTGCTGTAGCGGAGAGTGTTTTTTATTAACTTTATATTTGTTAATTAATCGCTCAAGTAAAGCTTGTTGATCTGCTAAAAGATTTTCCTCAAGGAAAAGTGTTTCTATCATCAAGGAGACTTCTGCCCTTAACATAAGAATATTGCTATTCTCCTGCGCTATTGCTGGATAAATATAACGGAAAAACTGACGTTTTTTCGTTTTAACATCGCTTATAGAAGCAAAGTTGGGGATCTTAACGTTATGAAGCGGTTGCTCAACCACTTTTACTTTTGCCTTGACTACAGGAGCGATAACAACGTTTTTTACTTCCGGCGTGGGAAGAACAAAAGTTGGCGCTAAAAAAGTGAAGGGCGCAATAAGCGCAAGAAAAAATACACTTATTAACACAGTTCTCATCAAATATTGAATAATCATAATAGCCTTTTTGTTAACAATAAGGTTTTGCACAGAACTTTACGCTGAAAATGTATCACTCGTTTGCTGCCCCATTGCATCAGTGGCTTGTAACTGCATACCAAAAATTTCTCGGTATAAAATACCTTTAACATTATAAAATAGTGGCGCTATAAATGTTAATGCGACTAAGAAAAGCATAACACCAATCACTGAAAATTGTGTTTTAGCAAGAATGGCTAAGGGGATTAAAGATAAAAATAAAGTTAAAAAGAGTAAGCTATAAATAGCGAGTAACTTAAACCACTGAAAACGTGTAACTTGTAAACTCAAGGTGATAGCTTTTATCGGTGATAATTTTTTATCTACCACAAGCGGCAGTACTAATGACAAGGCGACCGCTAAATAAATGCCTGGAAAAAAAAATAAACTCATACCTAAAGTTATTAATACTGACGTTAACAGCGCACAAACAGCAACCCAACTGCCTCGTTTTAAGAAAGCAAAAATTAATTTACTATTGGTTTTTAAGCCAACGGCATGAAAAACGCCCATCATCTCGACACCAACTAAAAAAGGATAGATAACCATAGTAACAACAATATTTAATAATGTTGTTGATTGTGGGTCTTTAATCACTTGTTCAATACCGCCCATGGTATTACTGATCAAAAATGAAACAACAATCCCCAAAATAAGCGTAAAAAGTAATCCTAAATTAATAGCGATTCGCGAGCGAAGTGTTAATTGCCACGCCTCTTTTAATACTGAAGAAACATCAATAGTATATTCACCCTGCAAAGACTTTTCTATGCTACCACCAATTTGTACTACTTTTTTTTCATCCACGAAAATGACTACCTTTGTGTAAATTTTGCAACATTATAGCAAGTTGATTTGCTATTGGAAAATAGCATAAATTTTCACCTGAATTACTGGTGTAATTTAGCAATACGTTTTAATATATTTTGAAAGTAATCAGCACCTTTCTCTTGGGCTAAGGCAATATTATTATCAGGTATTTGCTGTGGATTTTTATACACAGATAATACCTTTTCCATACTCGCTTCACGTATTAAATGAAGCGTGGGTAATGGCGAACGGTTGGTATAATTAGAGGCTGCGTTGAACGGCTCACCTTCAAAATAATAATCAGGATGAAAACTGGCCAGTTGAAAGATGCCTTCGTAACCTAAGGTGAACAACAATTCATTAGCCTCATCAAGTAAATCAAGGTAGCTTTCAAAACCTTTAAACCCTTCATTAAAAATCAATAAAGTCGTTTCTATGTTGGAGTCAGCAACGAGTCTTTCAAATTCTATGGTTAATTCTGCTAAAGCCGATTCGACCTTTTTTGCTGGGCAAACTTGATAATGTATAGTGTTATTAACAAACTCTTTTTTTGCAAAAGGGCAAAAATTCAAACCAATAATTATTTCTTCTAGCCACAGCTGAGTTTGTGAAATTTCAACGGCATACATTTGTTTATCAGGCATTTTGTTGCAGTTGCCACATTGTTGCGTAATGACCCTTTTTAGTGAGTAGCGTTTGATGATCACCCTGCTCTATTATTTCCCCTTTGTGCAGGACAATAATATTATCAGCATCAATAATAGTGGATAATCGATGAGCTATCACTAAGCTAGTGTGATCTTTAGCCACCTCTTTGATTGCTTTTAAAATAGCTTGCTCTGAGTGACTATCAAGTGACGACGTTGCTTCATCAAAGACCAAAATAGCAGGATTTTTCAAAATGGTCCGGGCAATGGCAACCCGTTGCTTTTCGCCGCCAGAAAGCTTTAAACCACGCTCGCCAACGACGGTATCAAAACCTTTTGGTAACGAGGTAATAAAGTGACTTAAATGCGATAATCTTGCGGCTTCTTCAACTTGTGCATTACTCGCGTTTACATTGCCATATTTAACATTTTCAAATAAACTTTCATTAAATAACACCGTATCTTGTGGCACGATGCCAATATTCTTTCTCAATGAATGTTGCGTAATATCAGTAACTGCTTCTCCGTCAATTTTAATACAGCCTTGTTGGCAGTCATAAAAACGAAAAAGTAGTTTCACTAAGGTCGATTTTCCTGAGCCACTCTCGCCAACAACAGCGACTTTTTGACCCGCTTTAACCTCGAATGATACATTTTTTAAAATGGGTCTTTGCTCATCATAAAAGAAGCTAACGTTATCAAATTTAATAGCACCATGGCTTATCACTAATTCTTTGGCATCTTGTGCATCAACAACCTTAGGTACTTTTTGCAACAAGGTAAACATTTGCTCAATATTTGCTAAAGAACCTTTTATTTCTCGATAAACAAATCCTAAAAAGTTTAAAGGGATAAACAATTGCATCATAAAAGCATTAACCAGGACAAAGTCTCCTAAGGTCATTTGTTGATGAGTCACTTGATAAGCCGCTAACGCTAACATTGCCGTCATCGCTAGCGACACGATAATGGCCTGACCACCATTTAAAGCAAACAATGACAAACGGTTTTGCATTTTTGCTTTTTCCCAATCAGCTAACTGACTATCGTAAGCTGTTGATTCATATGATTCATTAGTAAAATATTTAACCGTTTCATAATTTAACAGACTGTCTATTGCACGAGTATTACTTGATGAGTCAGCTTTATTTGCGGCTCTAATGTAGCGCGTGCGCCATTCTGTTGCGTAAATCGAATAAGCGATATAGCTGGCAATAGAGACGCCAGTGATCAGCGCAAACCAAATACCATAATTCACCCATAATATGGTAATAACCATGATTATTTCGAGTAAGGTTGGCACAATATTAAAAACCATAAACCGCATTAAGAAGTTAACCCCAGACGTACCACGGTCAATGTCACGCGAGAGTCCACCTGTCTGTCGGTCCAAATGAAAGTCTAAGTCAAGTTGATGCAAGTGCTCGAAAACTTTCAAACCAATGCGGCGGATCGCTCGTTCAGTAACACGGCCAAATAAGGTGTCGCGTATTTCTGCCAGTAGCACGATAGTTAAACGCACCAAACCATAAGCGGCAACTAAAGCAAAAGGCACAATGAAGATATTATTTTCTTGTTGTGCGTCAAGTCCGTCAACGATATCTTTTAAGATAAAAGGCAGATAAACACTGGCTATCTTAGTCAAAACTAAGCATAACAAGGCAAAACCAATGCGCACTTTAAATTCGAGTAAGTAAGGAATAAGTGATTTTAGCACTCGCCAATTAATGGTGGAATTTTCAGGTGACGAGTAGGAAGATCTGCGCATTAAGGGATATTACTCTGGTAGGAATTAGGCAAACTTTAACGGCTTTAATCACTTAAAGCAATCAAGAAAATAAGCCCATAGTCAACACAAGCTCTGTTTTTTACTTAATTGAAAAAGCGCTGCCGCACTATAGCAGCTATAAACTGAGTCTATTAAGCACATCTCTGCAAATTTTATCCATAAAGCCACTTTAATCATCAAGCGTATTTGAAATAAACAGATAAAAAAAACTGATTATAATTTGTTGTTAGCAAATTATAATCAGCATTTAAGGGTCTCTAAGAGCGAAGGAGAACACCATAGTTATTAAAAGTCCCACCCCCTTCAAATAAATGATTAAAGTCTATCCGTAATAACGTCACACAACGGTAAATTTGCGTTACCGACAATTTAATTCCGACCGTTAAGCTTTAAATTGTTGCGTTAATTTATTGAGCTCATCTGAAGAACTTTGCATAAGCTGAGAGTTTTTTGTCATCGCATTTAATTGTTCTAAACTGCTATGACCTGCGCTAACAATTCTATTAACGTTGCTGCTTAACTCTTCTGCCACAGTACTTTGTTCTTCAACCGCTGAGGCTATTTGCGTTGCCATTTCAGTAATTTGTTCTGTAGAGCTTAAAATGCTACTAATAGACTCACCTGAACTGAGCGCATTTTCAACCGATGCCTTACTTTTAACCTGGCTATCTTCCATAACATGAACCGCTGATTTAGCACCTGATTGTAAACGTTCAATGGTCTGCTGTATTTGTGCAGTGCTTTCTTGAGTTCGACTGGCCAAAGCCCTAACTTCATCTGCAACCACAGCAAAACCACGCCCTTGCTCTCCTGCACGAGCTGCTTCAATAGCAGCATTTAACGCTAATAAGTTTGTTTGTTCAGCAATACCGCGAATGACATCTAATACTGAAACAATACCTTTAACATCATCCTCGAGTGCACCAACGACCTTAGTGGCTTCATTAAGGTGATCAGATAAGCCATTTATCGACTCAATAGACTCTTTAATAATAGTGGATACTGCTCGTGCATCTTGGTTTGCTTGATCTGCTGATCCTGCAGTTAATTGTACGTTATGGGCAATCTCTTTTGCTGATGCTGACATTTCTGTAATAGCAGTCGCTACTTGGTCAGTTTCCGACTGCTGATTCTCTAAATGCCCACGACTGGCCTCAGAAGCTTGATATACATTTTTTGACACCTCTGAAGTCTGCTTTACCGATAATTGAATTGACTGTACAAGCAGTTGAATTTTGTCTACAAAGACGTTGAATGACTCTGCAACAAGGCCTATTTCATCTTCACGTTTAACGCGTAGTCGCTGCGTTAGGTCGCCTTCACCGCGTGCAATATTCTCTAAAGCATTGGCAACTTCACTTAAAGGCTGCGTCACTAGTTTAGCAAATAAAAAGTAGATCGCTGAAATTAAAAATACATCAAGCAAGACCCCTTTAACAATGATACGAGAAGCCAAAGATGACAACTCGACATCTATCGAAGAACTATCAATAAACAAAGTAACATTACCAACACTGGTACTTTGACCGTCTTCAATATGTTGTAACTTAAAAGTGATCGCTTCGTTTGTTTTCTTTCCTTTTGATTGAGATATTGTTTTTTTATCTTCATTGGTTATTTCTATTAAAGCGATATCTTCTGATTGTTGCTCAGAGTTTAAAATACCCATCATTTGATCTTCTTCATAATTCCAAACAGCAGAAGGCAAATTAAGTTTTAATCGAGATTCGACCAAAGAAAGTTGATTTATTTGCTTATTTTTCAGTAGATTACTTTGTGCCATATAATCATACACACCAAAAGAAATGACGAGTGTGGTGACAATAATCAATGCTGAAAAAATAAGTTTAAATGATATAGATTTAGTAACGTTCATATTATTTTTATACCTTTTTACTGCCAGTCTTGTAGACCATATTTATCTAGAATATCTTTTAACTGTCCAGATTCTCTAAGTGTTTCTGTACCTTTCTCGATTAATTCAATGTACATTTTACTGCTCGGTTTTACAGGTGAACAAGCAATATAAATAGGTGCTTTCTCAGTGTTAGTCCCTGCGCTTTTTAGTGCTTTATTAAAACCAAGTTCTTTTAATTTTGCATTCGCTACTGGAACCGATTCAACGACAACATCAATTCGGTTGTTAACAAGTTTTTTAAAGTTTTTCTCCAAAGCATCGGTTCCTGAAACATCTTTAAAAACATCTGGTCGACTTTTTATTAACGCATCAAACTCTTTGCCATAAGCATAACCACTAATAACACCTACTTTCTGAGTTAATAGCGAATCAAAACCGGTAAACTTCCAAGTTGATGCATTATTAACATAATATCCTGTACCATCCATTCCCCAGTGCACGGAAGGAAAAATAAAGTCGGGTGCATCTTCAGGATACGCTCCCACAACGCAGTCAAACTTACCTTCACGAACCGAGTTTACCGCCCTTTCCCATGGCATTACCTTATAATCAACAGTATGTCCTGCTGCTGTAAAAATTGCAGTAGCCATATCAATCATATAACCTTGCTTGTCACCACTTGGATCGCCATTCATCGGAAACCAGTCGTCCGCACGAATAGTAACTGTCGCTGCAGATGCTGGCAGTGAAATGATGATAGTAAGTAAACCAATAATCAGTTTCATCGTATTAACCTTGTTAAGTGTATAGTTGAGTGAATTACGCACACCTGCTTTTAATCAAGGGTTATCATATTCATTAAGAACAAAGTGCGTAAATACAACAATCTATTGTGTTAGCCTAAAAAACTATTCTTTATGTATAATTAACATAAAGTCCTATTCATTCAAATATTTTTTCATCACCGCCGTAATATCAATCTTCTTTAAACCTTCATTATAGATAGCTAACCATTTTTTACCTTCGGTACTATTTTTAAAGGCTACAAATAATTCCTTTTCTGTCAACAATTTAGCATTAATTTGCACTTGTTCTTGCGCTTTTTCTAAGTCTTTGCTATTCGCTAGTAAGTAACTAAAAACATTGGTATCGATAACAGCAGCATCGATTCGACCACCCGCAACTTTACGAATGTTGGTTTCATCAGAGGTAGCGGTTTGCGCTTTTATTTCGCCACTAGCAATTAATGCATCAACTTCAGCCGTATTAACATAATCTTGCACTACGCCAATTTTATATTGCGTTAAATCTTTAACTGCAGACCATACTATGGGTTTTTTCTTGTTTTCAATTAATCCTAAAGGCCCCTTCCCCATCGGATTAGAAAATGAAAACTCATTTGACTCATAGTAATACTCAGGAAAGTAACCTGCATATTTTGAGTCTGGTTGCGATGCATGTTTTACAGCACGGCTCCAAGGGAAAAAATCAACCTTCAACTCATGTCCCATCGCCTTAAACGCAGCTTTAGCTAAAGCAACTGAAGCACCTTGTTCATTTAAAGCCTTTCCTGAATATGGCGGCCAAGTTAACGAGGTTAGGTAAACTGTGTCGCTAAATGCGGGTGTGCTAAAAGACAAAATTAATATAAACTTTATGACTTTATTAAACATGGCTATCTCCTAAAACTGAAATGTACGAGCAACGGAAAGCAATAGTGTGGTATCGCCATAAGTATCTAAGTCAGTGCCGTGCAGCCCTAGTGAAAAATCAAAACCATTGGTACTAAAGTTACTGGTGACTTGCCAGTGATTATAACTGTCACTACCGGGCTCCCATTGCCATTTGTCATCATCTAAACTACTCGACCTATCAATACCCACTAATAAAGTTAATTCATCATTAATAGTAAAGGTATGATTTAACATAACAATGTAATGACCTGCCCCTGTTCCAAAGTAATCCCAAGCATACCAAAAGTTTAAATCGGTAGCGCCGAAATTCCATTTAGTATATATCTCAGTATAGTTACCGTCAGAACTATAGCTTGCGCCGTTATAAGTATATTGAGCAACGCCAATATCAAGATTAACGGTATCATTTACCGCCGTGTAATAACCGAGATAAACATCTGCTTCTATATTCGTATCATCACCAAAATCAACATTTGATGCCCACCCCCCCGCATACCAACCATCCGCACCAGACCAGTCAAGACTTCCTTGAAGTGCTGGGCCCTCATCTGTTTGGCTAACACCATTAAAAAGATAATCGCTTGCTACTGTAACGGTTGATGACCAGTCAGCGAACGCAGATGAAGACATGGTAAGTAAAGTTGTTACCAATATTAAATGTTTTTTCATTAAGTTAATCCTATAAAAGACATCTATAAAATTATAGTCACTGATCGCTTAATAACAATCTTTTACTGATATTATTTAGTCGATGAGCTAACTCAACTCATTGATGGTGAAGAACTTGTATAGTGATTACGGCAATAAATGTTAGCAGATAACAGATGAAAGATGGTTGTAGAGCAGTAAAGGCAAGTAAATGAGTTGTTTAAGTCGTATTGGCATTAGGTAATTACTGTATTAATGCTACTTTATGTTAGTTTCAATTGATCATAGTTAGTCGGTATCGATGTTATTGTCTAGTCATCAATTCCGCGATAAATAGGGTGTGATAAGTTTGTGTGACTTTCCCTAGAGGAGCTTTATCTACAACGCTAAGATATTAACCCATCTTGATAAAGATGAAGTTAGTTAAATTAAATAGGGTGTCGAAAATCAACAGTCGCTTTACGACCACCACTTGCATCATTATTTTGATATGACCAATGCATTTTATTGACGATTTTATCAACTAACCTTAAACCTAAACCATAACCGTAATCAGCACCACTGTGATCAAAGTCACCTTCACTTATATTAATATTTTCAACAATAACGAGGCCTTGGCTACATTGAATAATAACTTCGCCTGCTGCTGTATATTGAAATGCATTGCGAATTAAATTGTTGAGGATCAAGCGACAAGGTGTTTCAAGTACCTTAATATGGGTAGGCGTCAATTTAAGTGTTATTTTAACTTTTTTACTTTGTAATAAGTACGCATTGTCTTCAACCAAGTTGTTAATCATCAAATTTAAGTCTATTTCGACTAAAGCTAATGTTTGTTGATTACTTTGCTCTATAGAGTTTTCCTGGCTAAGCCATAATAGTGTTTCTGTGGTGTGTTGCATATTGAGTGCTGCCCTACTGATACGGGCTAAAGACTGTTCACCTTTGTCTTTATTATTTTCGCTAGAGAATATTCGGGTTAATAATTCACTGTTACTTTTAACAACCGCTATCGGGGTTCGTAACTCATGGCTTGCATGGCGTAAAAAATCTTGTTCTTTATCAAGCATAGCACTGAGCCTTAATAGCGCTTTTTGCTGTTGAACTGCAATCGCCGTTAACTCATAGAATTCAAAATTTGGTATGTCTTGCTCAACATTTTCAAGGGTTAAACTTTCAACCCAATCACCAATACGGTAAAAGGGTCTTAACGTTCGTTTGAGCAATAACTGGACAGAGAAATGCATTACTAATAAAAAAATTAATGCGATTGGCCACGTTAGCTGGAACATTTTGCTGATACCCATTTGGCTTAAGGCATCATATTGTTTAATATTTATTTTTCGAACTAAATAAAAAATTTTACCATCAAATAATGGCTGTGCAATAACAAAAATAGCTTGCTCTGGCCATGAAATAAAAGTGTCTTCACTGAATAGTCGAATGTTATCCATCGCCATTTTTTTAACATTTTCAAAGGCAGCAAAGTGCTCTCGTATTTCGATGGGAAGACTTTTCCAATCTAAGAAACCTTGAAAGTGAATGTTATTAGGCAGTGGGTGGTCGATATTTTTTTGATATTGACGTGCAAAATCGTTACTTTCTAAATGAAGATCCTGAAAGTTAGCTTCATCAAGCCCATGAATAAAATAAAAGTTAATCACTAAGGTGTAACTGAGCACGATAATTAAGGCAATCATGCTTTGTACTTTTAAAACGTATCGACGTAGGGTTTGTGGTTTTTTCTTAGATTTACTCATATCAATTATTAACTATAAAGTCGCTATTATAATGTTCATTAATCTCATCATGCACGAAAAACAAAACCTTGTCCCGCTACCGTATGAATAAGCTTACTTTCATTGATGGTATCGATTTGTTGTCTCAATTTAAATAAATGGACTTTCAAACTATCACTGTCTGGGAGTTCATTTCCCCAAACAGCTTGCAACAGTTGTTTTTTTGAAACAACCTCAGGCGATTTTCGCATCAGTACTTCAAGGATTTTCCAACCTGTTGGTGACAATTGTAATGTACGTTGTTGCCGTTTTAATGTTTTAGCGCCAAAATCAACGTCAAGACCGAAGAGTGATAGTCGGTTCGTTTGACCACTGCGGCGATTTGCTAACACCTGAATACGGGCAATAAGTTCTCTCATTTCAAATGGTTTAACCAAGTAATCATCTGATCCTGCCGCAAAGCCAGCCAGTTTGTCATCTAAGGTATCTCGAGCGGTCAACATCAAAATCGCCGTACTATTTCCTTGCTCACGCATTTTTTTACAGACGGTTAAACCATCCATGCGCGGCATATTCACGTCGAGAATCATCACATCAAAGTGGTGATTACTGAGTAATTCTAAGCCAGCAATACCATTGGCTGCGTGATCACAGGTTATGCCTTCTAATTCAAGATAATCAATAATTGTCGTTGCTAAATCAAGATCATCTTCAACTAATAGTATATGAACTAGCATCGACTGATCTTAAAGAAACTAGCATATAAAACGGGCACGACTGCTAAAGTTAAAATCGTACCAACACCTAAGCCGAATGCTAATACGGTTGCCATACCATAAAACATTGACATTGGGTCTATCAATAACGGTAATAACCCCATGATGGTGGTCACAGTTGTCATCGTTATTGGGCGTAATCGTGTTAAACACGAATTAACAATGGCTTGATAGTCACTTTGCCCTGTGGCTCGTTCAATTTCAATTCGGTCAATTAAGACAATCGCATTATTAATAATAATACCTGCCAAACTATAAATACCTAAGGTGACCATAAATCCAAAAGGTGCATTCATGACTAACAGGCCAACAACCGTCCCTATTAGTGATAAGGGAATAGTCAGTACAATAATTGACGCTCGGCGGAATGAATTAAATTGCATAACCAATAAAATGAGCACCAAACCAATAACCATCGGCATACTCGCCCCAAGAGCTTGTTGTGCTTCTTTGGACTGGACAATAACACCATCGTATTCAATTAAATGGTTAACGGGTAAATCTTTTTTTAATGCTTGAATGTCGCTGTCAATAACAACCTGCAAATCTTCGGCTGTCATTTGAGTATTACTGGCTTCAATCGTGATAGTCGTAAACATATTCTCGCGTTGAATTTTTGCATACTGATTAACAGGAATAAAATCTGCCACTTGAAATAAGGGCACTGAGGACCCGGTTTGATTAGAAAATATTGATACCGTACGCAACCTATCTAGATTAAAACGCTCTTCTTCTTCTGCGCGAAAAACCACAGGAATAATATCATCGCCATCACGATATTCAGTAACATTAGCGCCGCTAAAATATCCTTGTAAGGCCGTAGCTACGTCAGAAGAAGTAACACCAGCTCGACGGGCACGATGTTGATCAATTTTAACTTGCATCTTAACAATACGATTTTCCCAGTCTGTACGCACATTTTTAGTATAAGGGACCGCTTGTAAAACGCTCATAATTTCTTTAGCTTTTTCATATAAAATGTCTTTATCGGGACCTTTTACTTGAATACTTATCGTGCTTGAATCTGAAGGACCAGCAAACATCCGCTTAACGCGTCCAGACACATTGGGGAAGTTTTCAATAATACCGTTATGCAGTTTATTAACAAAAGTATTAATTTGTGTCTCATCTTTAACATTAATGACGACAAACCCCTTATTATTAGCGGGATCTTCTGGATTAAGTGTTAATACAAAACGCGGGCCGTTAAAACCAGAATACCCCGAATAGTTACTGATCTCAGGAAAACTCGTCTTATCATCTAACCAAGTAAACACCTCTTGCATTTGACGATTAGTTTCTCTTGCCGAAGTCCCATTAGGTAGGTCAATGTACATCATCACCTGAGTTCGGTCAGAGTCGGGAAAAAATTGTTTTTTTAGCAAGCCGAAACCACTTAAAGATACGATTAAGGTGACGACCATCAAGGTCATAAAAATTGTTTTATGTGCTAAAACCCAATGAAGGAATTTTTCATATATTTGATAAAATTTTGTTGAATTTTCAGTGGGTTTATCTGTTGCCGCCGACCCCTTGTTATCAGCTTTGATAAAGAAATAACAAAGCGTTGGAGTTACACATAAAGCTAAAACCCAACTGGTCATTAACGTTATCAGTATAACTAAGGAAACCGAGCGAGTGAATTCACCCGCTACATGCTCGGCAAGCATTAAGGGTAAGAAAAATAAAATCGTGGTTACCGATGAACTGAGTAATGGCATGGCAAGTTCTTTACCGCCCTGGCACATAGCATCAAAGCGGTCTATGCCTTGTTCAATTCTTCGTTTAAAGTCTTCAGCGATAACGATGCCATTATCAACCAATAAACCCAAGGCAATGATCAGTGTTGCTAAGCTCATTTTCTCTAACGTCATACCAGAGAATTTCATAATAGCTAATGTGGTTAACATCACAAAAGGTACAATTGAGCCAACAATTAAACCGGTACGTAAACCTAAAAAGTAAATAACAACCAATAATACAATCACCAGTGTTTGTATTACATTGATTGAAACCCCTTCAATAGATTTCTGTACTTGATCCGCTTGATAGGTAGCAATATTGATTTTGTAACCTATTGGTAAAGTATTTTCAATATTGGTGACCATATTTTTAACTCTTGGCGCATATTCCAATAAGTTATATTTTTGCAGCATGGAAACCCCAAACATAATAGCGGGCTCACCATTGAAGTAGGCGGGTTTATCTGGCGGATCGATAAAGCCTCGGCGCAGGCTAACGATATCTTTTAGCGCGATGGTATCGTCAGTCCCAGTGATTCTGATATGAGTGTTACCTATTTCTTCCAGTGAAGAAAAATTACCTGTTGGCTCAACCACAATGGAACGTAAACCCGTATCAATCTGTCCACCTGGACTAATAATATTTTGATTTTGCAGTTCACTAATAATGCTACGCGGTGAAATACCCAATTGAGCGAGTTTAGCTGTTTTTGCTTCAAGGTATATTCGTTCAGCTTGTACGCCAATGATATCAACTTTTTTAGTCCCGGCAACATTGTATAAATTGTCACGAATATGTTTAGAAATATCATACATCTCACCTAAGTCAAAACCGTCAGCGGTTAAGGCTAAAGTGACAACAGAAACGTCACCAAATGAGTCATTAACAAAAGGGGGACTAGTCCCTTCTGGCAAATTCAATTGCGCTTGTTTAACTTTATTACGTAAGTCTTGCCAAATATTATCTAAATTAAAATAGCGATCGTAAATTTCGACGTGAATGACCGATTGCCCAGTCATAGAGGTCGATGTAAGTTTTTCAACTTCAGGGATTTTTCTAATTTCTTTTTCAATGGCACGCGTGATTAATTGTTCAACACGTTCAGGGGCCATGCCAGGGTATGAAGTGGTAACAATGGCTTTGCGTATGGTTATTGTTGGGTTTTCTTGTGCTGGTAAGGTTAAATAAGCAAAAACACCGTTGATCAATAATAAGGCAAGTACCATTAAAATGGACTTTCGGTAGGTAAAAGCAATTTTAGTTAAATTCATAAAAGTCTCTAAATTTCAAGTTATACGGGAACGTGATTAATTAAAACGCTTTACATGCTTATCAAGCAACCGAACCGATTGGCCATCACGTAAAAACGAGACACCGGCAATCGCAATAATTTCTCCTGACGATAAGCCAGCAGAAACCAAGACTTCATTGTTTAAAATACTTTCTGTTTGTACCATACGTTTTTGTAAAATTTGTTGTTCAACGTTATAAACAAATACATACGACTTTTGTCCTTCATCTGCGGCCAGTGCTGCAATAGGGAGACGAAAAGCTTTACCTTGATAACCCGTTCGTCCAATACCTTGAAAGGTAAAGTCAACTTCCGCAGTCATGCCTGCTCGTAAATTTTTTGTTTCAGAATTAATAAGAATAGTCACTGGAAATGCATTAGCTGCAGCGGCGCGCGAACTAATTTCTGCGATAGTGCCTTTACTGTTTAAGCCGGGAAACGCCGGATAATGAATATCAATTTCGCTTCCTTTAGATAAATCTCTGATCATCGTTTCAGGGACCACTACTTGCACCTCTAAACCATCATCACCTTCAATTTGAAAAATGGCTTGGCCCGGAGAAATTTGCATAGAAGGTTCGCTAAGACGTTTCGTTATTTTACCATTGTAAGGAGCCGTTAATATTGAATCACTTAAATCTTTATTGGCGATATCAAGTTGAGTTTTAGCAATGTTTACGGCACTACTTGCTGATTCAAAAGCTGCTTTGGCATTATCAAAGCCAGATTTTGACACTAAACCTTTGGCAGATAGCTCGGCGTAACGTTTATATTCATTTTCAGTTTCAGACAGTGCAGCATAGCTTTTTTGTAGGTTTGCTTGTGCAGATTGACGACTCAAATTAAAGTTTCGTTGGTCTAAACGCGCTAGGGCATCACCTCGATTAACTTCATCACCGAGTTTTACTTTTATCCATTGTATTTTTCCACCAACCTCAAAACTTAAATTAGCTTCTTCAACCGGGTAAATAGTGCCAGACAAACGACGCACTTGGTCAAATGAGGTTTGCTGAACTTCTTGCCATGCAATAGGGCGAATAACTTCTTCAAAAGGCTGCTCTTCTTTACCACACCCTGAGAGTACCGTGATAAAAGAAAAAGCTAATAAAAATAAACGCATACAAAACTCCATGAAAAAAACTGCAATAATAAAGCTATTATAGCGGCTTTAAAGTTAACGACAGGTTAATTATTAATACTATTAAATAATTGCTCCGCTAATGCTTTCAATGTCTCTTGATCTGGATTTGATTGAGCAAAAGTGCGTAAACCATAAATCCCCATGATTAAAAATTGTGCTAAGTGTTCACTCTTTTTATTTAATGATAATTCTTTCGCTGCCTGCGCTTGCGAAAACTTATCAGCTAGTGATTGTTCCCATTGCAAAACATTGTCGGCAATAACAGCTTGCACTTCTTGATCTTCTTCTGTTGATTCGTAAAGGGTTTTAATAAATAAGCAGCCTTTCGCGGGATCACCGCTAACACACTCAGTGACCATATGGTCTAAATATTTTTTTAATTGTGCAAGAATTGTTTCGTCACTTAAAAAAAACTGTGAAAATTCGACATTACGGTCAGCTTTATACTGCTCGATAGCAGCTAGCAGTAAACCGCGTTTATTCTCAAATGCACAATAAATTGAACCTGGGTGTAAACCTGTCACTTCTTTTAAATCAGGCATACTTGTCTTGCTATAGCCTTTATCCATAAATAAGCTCATCGCTGCCCTTAGTACTTTTTCTCGGTCGAACTCAGCATTTCTCATGATCATCACTTTTCATTTATCTGCAAGATATCGACATGATACTTAATTTTGAACGATCATTCAAAAATAATACTTGAATGATCGTTCAAATAACGTTATCTTGAACGCATATTCAAGAAAGAAATCAATTAATAGAGATAATTAATGACTGATAATTTATTCCAAGCTTATGCACTAAATAACACCATAACTTTAAATAACCGCATATTAATGGCACCATTAACCCGCTGTATGGCTGATGATAACTTAGTGCCTACGATAGCAATGGCAGAATATTATGGCCGCAGAGCAGAAGCCGGTTTAATCATTTCTGAAGCAACGATAATCCGTCCTGATGGTCAAGGTAATCCAAATACACCGGGGTTATTTACCCAAGAACAAGTCAATGCTTGGAAATTTGTCACCAAAACAGTTCATGATAAGGGTGGTAAAATATTTGCTCAACTTTGGCACACTGGCCGAGTTGCTCATCCTCACTTCTTTGAACACAATAATAATGGCTCTAGTGACGTTTTAGCGCCATCAGCGGTAGGTGTTGAAGGCACGGTACCGAGAATGCGCAATTTAAACTATCAAGTGCCAAAAGCTGTTACTCATCAAGAGATTAAGCAATTAATAGCAGATTTCGTTCAAGCGGCAAAAAATGCTATTGAAGCAGGTTTTGACGGTGTCGAGATTCATGGTGCTAACGGCTATTTAATTGACCAGTTCCTTCATTACGACAGTAACCGTCGCACCGATGAATATGGCGAAACACCAGAAAACATGTCACGTTTTCCGTTAGCGGTTGTTGATGCGGTTATTGCCAGCATTGGTAAGAATAAAACAGCATTAAGGATAAGCCCAGGTGCCCATTTCTTCATGTCTGGGGATGTAAGGGACCGCCAAGTATTTGATCACTTACTTAACGAACTTGAGCAGCGTGATCTGGCATTTTTACATTTAGGTATTTTTGATGATTCTATGGTCTTTGATTATTTAGATGGCCAAGCATCAAGTTACATTCGTGCCAACTATACTAAAACATTGGTGGGTGTAGGCAGTTATACTCCCGATACTGCCAGTGCTGCCATTGCCAATAATAAGTTTGATTTAGTCGCAATCGGACGACCTTTTATTGCTAATGCTGATTACGTCGCTAAAGTGCGAGCGGGCGAAGGTTTAGTTGAATACAATGCCGAAATGTTAACAACATTAATTTAAATAATAACGAAGCGAAGCATAACTTGCTTCGCTTTTATTCGTCGCTTACCCTAAATTTAAATCGCTAAAAAATGTCCGTAATAAAGCCGTGATCCAACCAGTGACTCTAATTCTACACTGCTAGGAAAAGTAGCCCACTTCTTAGCATTTTCCTCAACCGCGGCTTCATCTAACCAAACTAATTGCCAACAAATTTCTTCATCATTATCGGTCTTACTTAATATACTATGTGATATTAAGACAGCTCTTTCCTTGTTCATTTCTTCAAACAATAACTGACTTAATTCAATCACTCTTTGTTGATTTTCTTTACTAACAGAAAATACGGCAACCTCATAACAATATGACATCTAAACTCTCACTAGGTGATCAATCAATGACTTCACTTGGTATATCCATCAATGATGATTATAATCTCGAATAATTTTTCAAATATACAACGAGCTAAGATTAATTACTATGGATCTATTTTTACTTAAAAAAATTATTAGCGCGCTTATCATGCCGTTAAGTATCGTCATACTATTATTGGTATTAGCTATTATTTTTTATCAATATAAAAAGAGATTCAGTTATAGCTGCTTAATCTTGGCGACCTTATTATTAACGCTAGGTTCATTAGGTCCAGTTGCTAATCTCGTTATGGCGCCGCTAGAAAGCCAATACTCCGCGTTCACACGTTCAAGTAAACCTGTTGATTATATTATTATTTTAGGCTGCAAGCACACCACCGATGCTCAATTACCAGCGACTAGCGAACTAGGTATTTGTTCGTTGCAACGACTCGTTGAAGCGATGCGTATCCTGCGTATTCACCCTGAAGCGCACTTAATTACCTCAGGTTATGCCGGCAATGACGAAACAAGTAATGCCGAGAAAGTTAAGCAAGCCGCGATGCTATTGGGTGTTGCTGAAAGAAAAATAATTGTTGAGGGATTTGCGCAAGATACCGAAGAAGAAGCACAATTAATGGCGCCAAGGGTCAGTGGAAAAAACGTTGTCTTAGTAACAAATTCTGACCACATGCCCCGTGCAATTAAGTACTTCCAACGAGAAGGCATTAACCCCACCCCCGCCCCCGCAGGTAAATGGACCAAAGGAATGAATGACGAAAAGCATTGGCAAGATTATATCCCTAAGCCAAAAAGATTAGAACAAACGACTCATGCCTGGTATGAGAGCATAGGCCGCTTAGTTCAGTGGTTAAAGAGCTAGCAGCGGCTTATATTGTTGTAATGTTGATACTGAAATAAATTCAGCATGACGGTTTCAGTGTCCGGTCTTTGTGTTATGAACGACGAGATCCTGAAATAAATTCAGGATGACGGATGGGGGGCTCATATGACGGATGGGCCGTATTAGGATGACATTTGGGTTAAGCATTTCGGCTGGGTATATTCTCTACGCAGGGTTATCAATATCAATAAAAACTGTCGGTATTGATAATTCTTTTTCAAGATGTTTTGCCAATGCTTTAGCGCCATAACGCTCGGTTGCATGATGGCCAGCTGCAAAAAAATGAATATCCATTTCGGTTGCAACATGGGTCGTTTGCTCTGAAATTTCGCCACTAATAAACGCGTCAATGCCCTGCTCTGCAGCAAGCTCGATATAATTTTGTCCGCCACCACTGCACCAAGCAACTGTCTTTATTTTTTTATTAGACGGTGGTGTAATATGCAAGCAATCTCTCGCTAGTTGCTGGGAGATACGTGTACTCAGTTCATCACCTGAAATATGGTGCGAGAACTCACCACGTACAGCGACACTTAAAGGATTGCCTACTTCTAGAGGTTGGACATTATTTATTTCAAATAATTGAGCAAGCTGAGCGTTATTTCCTAATACCGGATGAATATCAAGTGGCAAATGGTAAGCAAATAAACTTATATTGTGATCAAGCAACGCCTTAATTCGTTGATATTTCATGCCACGAATAACATAAGATTCATTTTTCCAAAAAAAACCATGGTGTACCACTAAAGCATCTGCTTTTTCATCAATAGCTTTGGCAATTAACGCTTGTGTTGCGGTTACACCCGTGACAATTTTATGGATTTGATCACTGCCCTGAACTTGTAAACCATTAGGGCAAAAATCTTTAATCTGTTCAGGCTTTAGCAAGGCATTTAGGTGCTGCTCTAAATCATTACGATGGATCATTACTGTATTCTCTTTGTTAGGAACTTAAAAGTTAGTTAATTTTATGTGATGAATTCATACTGGGCACTTCTACTTGCTTAAACTTCGGACTTATCTTCCATTTAGGCTTAATAGGCGTTAACGGGTGAACACGTTTTTTGGCCACTAATACATAGATAGACCCTAAATTAGGTAAAAAGTCACTGGCGATTTTTTGCCAAATTTGAACAATTTTACCTTGGCTTAACCGTCCCGATAAAGAAGAATAAATAACTTTTTCATCAACTAATATTTCATAGCCCATTAAGTGTAGCCAATCTTTCACTCGCATTGCCGAAAAAAAACGTTCGTTCCACGGGGTGCTATGTTTACGATAAGGAATAAATTTATTAAGTCCCGCTAAACTAAAAGGGTTAAAACCAGTAATAACTAGGTACCCATTAGGGATCAATACTCGGTTTGCTTCTCGTACTACGTGATGAGGGTCAAGTGAAAATTCTAAGGCATGGCTAAGTAAACAAACATCAATGCTATGTTCTAAAAAGGGTAAATCATCTACATCAGCAATAATATCGCCGGTTTGTTTGCGCTCGACTAAATTCATTTGATGTTTAATCGTACAATCTGAACTGTCAATATAACCACTGAGTGCACCAATTTTTAATAGATGATAACCAAAAAGTTTTGGCCACCACGGCGCTAACACTTGTTCAATTTCTTTAACTATCACCTCGCCATTTGGTAAAGCTTGCCAAGATTTTGGGTAATGGGGTTGTCGATAGCCCAAAGCAGGTTTCATCAGTTAGATACGCCTTTTTAGTTCGTTTACGGGTATACTACTTACTCTACCTTCATTGAGGACGATTTAACGTGGAAAGTCAAACACTAAAGCCAATTTTGATAACGGCAATCCCCGCTTTTACTGACAATTATTTTTGGGCTATAACCTCGCATGACGTAAACGTGACCGATAATGAAACGCTAAAACCGGTTGCTCTGGTCGATCCCGGAGATGCTAAGCCTTGTATTAAATATTTAGAGGAAAATAATTTACAGCTTTGCGCTATTTTAATTACCCATCATCATGCTGATCATACCGGTGGTGTTGCTGAGTTAAAGAACTATTGTAAAAATAAGAACTGGTCTCTTACTGTTTACGCGCCTGAAAATGAAAAGATAACCAATGTTGATGTGCGGGTAATAGCAAAGCAAATCATCGAGATTCCTGCGCTTGAAACTTCTTTTGAAGTCATTGACCTTGCTGGGCACACCTTAGATCATATTGGTTATTATACTGGTGATGCTGTTTTTTGTGGTGATACTTTATTCTCAGGCGGCTGTGGACGGATATTTGAAGGCTCACCCAAACAGATGTTGAGCGCTTTAACCCGTTTAACCGACTTACCCGATCGAACACATGTTTACTGCGCGCACGAATACACTTTAGCCAATTTAAAGTTTGCTTTAGCGGTTGAGCCAAATAACACTGAACTCGTTCACTATTATAATCAGGTACTAGAACGACGAGCAAAAAATATTCCCACCATCCCTAGTTCTATTTTACTTGAGAAAAAAATCAATCCGTTTTTACGTTGCCAACAACAAGAAATCATCGAAAGCGCTGTTGATTATAGTGGTAAAAATTCAATAAATACCTTAGCAACCTTCACCGTTATTAGGCAGTGGAAGAATGAATTCTAAGCCAAGAACACTTTGACTAATATAATAGCCACGCTTGAATAAGCAGGCTAAATAAGTGAAACTAACCTTAAGTAAAATAATATAGTGCCTACATGAAATTTATCTTAAAAACATCAAACAAATCACCTGCTAAAAAATATACTTTTGCAAAAGCTCTACCACTATCATTTTCTCTTGCTTTCTCGGTCATGCTAATGGGTTGTCAAGCGACGTCAGTGCAAAGTAGTAATGGCGCTCAAGCAACAGATATTGACCAACGGATGATAGCTAGCACTGCTGAAATTAATCAGGCGATATTAGCCGATGAAAACATTGATATTATTCATCCGGTTGCGGATGTAGAATTTACCTTAACTGACCCAGAAATTGTTGATGATATTTATGTATCCGATGATATCTGGCAACGTATACGCACTAAATTTACCTTTAAAATTCCAGAAGATAAACGCCTCACGCAGCAACGCAATTGGTTTGTAAAACATCCTGAATATCTTGACCGTGTAGCAAAACGTGCTGAGCCCTTTATTTTTTATATTGTGCAAGAACTTGAAAAAAATGATATGCCGCTAGAAATAGCGCTTTTACCTATCGTTGAAAGTGCTTTTGATCCCTTTGCATACTCACATGGTCGTGCTTCAGGTATGTGGCAATTCGTTCCAGGAACCGGCAAGCGATTCAATATGAAGCAGAACTGGTGGTATGATGGACGCCGTGATGTCATTGCATCAACACAAGGTGCGATTCAATATTTAAAATATTTAAACAAATTTTTTGATGGTGATTGGTTATTAGCGCTCGCTGCATATAATTCTGGTGAAGGTCGTGTAAAACGCGCAATGAAAAAAAATGCTCGTAAAAATCTACCAACAGATTTTTGGTCTTTAGATTTACCCAGAGAAACTAGAGCTTACGTACCAAAATTACTTGCGTTGGCCGATGTAATAAAACGTCCTGAAGATTTCAATATTAAACTTTACGAAATTGAAAACAAGAGTCAGATCACCAATATTGATATAGGATCGCAGTTAGATTTAGCAAAAGCGGCTAAATTAGCTGATTTATCTTTGGCTGAACTACAACGCTTAAACCCTGGATTTAATCGTTGGGCAACTGACCCTGATGGCCCTCACAGTTTATTGATACCTAACCATAAAGTCGCTAATTTTGTGAAGAAGCTTGCTGAACTTCCCCAGGAAGATCGTTTAGCATGGCAGCGTTATAAAATTAAAGATGGTGATAACTTAGGTGAAATTGCCCATAAATTTAATACTGATATCAAGTTAATTAAACAGGTTAATAATATTAGAGGCACACAAATTCGTGCGGGCAAACACTTATTAATTCCTGTGGCGACTCAGTCGCTCGACAGTTATGTCTTTTCTCAAAAGCAACGGACGGCGACAACTAAAAACCGTCAACGAAGTGGAGAGAAAACAACACACCTTGTCGTAGCAGGCGATACTTTATGGGATATAGGACAAACCTATAAGGTCAGTAGCCGAAGTATTGCAAAATGGAACGGTATGGCGCCACGCGATGTTTTAAAGCTTGGCCAAAAACTGGTTATTTGGCAGAAAACCGCTGTGGCTGAAGACAATTTAGCCAGCACAACGTCTTACCAGCCGCCAGAGCAGGCAATCATGCGAAATATCACCTACAAGGTAAGACGTGGTGATTCTTTCGCACGTATTGCCAATAAATTTAGGGTCTCAATTAGTGATATCGAACGCTGGAACAGTTTAAATCGCAAAAAATATTTACAACCTGGTCAAATGATAAAATTGTCGGTTGATGTGACTAACAATATTTAATCAATAACATTTGATGATTAATAAAACGCTATTGACTGCAGTCTTTAGCGTTTTTTTACATTAAAAACGACTCTTTATAACCATATCTAAGTTATTCAGCAAAATAGCACTTGATAATATTTTTATAGCTGTCACAGTGGCCTATCGTATGAGCGATTAATTTTATACGTACCTCACAATTTGTTAATAATTTAAAGGAGTAGCGCTTCAATGTGTTCGATCTTTGGTATATTAGATATAAAAACAGGTGCAGACGCACTTCGTCCGAAAGCCCTAGAATATTCTCGTTTATTACGTCACCGTGGTCCTGATTGGTCTGGTATTTACAGCAGCGAACATGCTATTTTAGTGCATGAACGTTTATCAATTGTTGATACTGAGCACGGTGCTCAACCATTATATAACGAAGACAAAACAAACATTCTCGCTGTAAATGGTGAAATTTATAACCATAAAGCCCTAGCAGCAAACTTAACGGTAGATTACCAATTTCAAACTGGCTCAGATTGTGAAGTTATCCTGCCACTATACAAAGAATTTGGTGTTGAATTTATTGATAAACTTCAAGGCATGTTTGCTTTTTGTTTATACAACGAAACTGATAACTCTTACCTTATAGCACGCGATCATATCGGTATTATTCCACTTTACACTGGCTATGATGAAGACGGTAACTTTTATGTTGCCTCTGAAATGAAAGCATTGATGCCAATTTGTAAAACAGTGAGTGAGTTTCCTCCTGGCCATATTCTTGACAGTCGTGTTGGCGAATTACAAAAGTATTATAAACGTAACTGGCAACAATATTCTGCGATTAAAGATAATACCACCAGTAAAACAAAAATTCGTGAAGCGCTAGAAGAGTCGGTTAAAAGTCATTTAATGACTGATGTACCTTATGGTGTTTTATTATCGGGTGGTTTAGATTCATCGCTAATATCAGCTATTACGCAAAAATTTGCTGCTCGCCGTATTGAAGATAATGACTTAGCTGAAGCTTGGTGGCCAAAGGTTCACTCCTTTGCTTGTGGTCTTGAAGGCTCGCCAGATTTAATTGCCGCGAAAACAGTAGCAGACAGCATAGGGACTATTCATCACAGCGTGGTGTTTACTGAGCAAGAAGGTATAGATGCCTTACAAGAAGTTATCTATCACTTAGAAACTTATGACGTCACCACTATTCGAGCTTCTACCCCTATGTACTTGATGGCGCGTAAAATAAAAGCCATGGGTATAAAAATGGTACTTTCAGGTGAAGGCGCTGATGAAATTTTTGGTGGTTACTTATATTTCCATAAGGCGCCTAACGCACAAGAGTTTCATGAAGAACTTAACCGTAAGTTAGACCGATTACATAAGTTTGATTGCTTACGTGCCAATAAATCTATGTCAGCTTGGGGTATTGAAGCCCGAGTGCCATTTTTAGATAAAAACTTTATGGATGTTGCGATGCGCATCAACCCAGAAGATAAAATGTGTGGCAACGGAAAAATGGAAAAAGCAATTTTACGTGAGTCGTTTGAAGGTTATTTGCCTAAAGAAATTTTGTGGCGTCAAAAAGAGCAATTTTCTGATGGTGTTGGTTATTCTTGGATTGATGGTTTAAAAGCACATGTTGAGTCTCAAGTGACGGATCAGCAACTTGCAACGGCTAACTTTAAATTTCCAGTGAATACACCAGACAGTAAAGAAGCCTACTTTTATCGTACTGTTTTTGAAGATAAATTTCCACTTGCCTCAGCGGCAGACTGTGTTATCGGTGGTAAGTCTGTTGCCTGTAGTACTGAGGAAGCATTAGCATGGGATGAAAGTTTTCGAAATAATGCTGACCCTTCAGGTCGAGCGGTAATGAGTGTTCATAACGATAGTTACTAGCATTTATCCTTAAAATATTATAAAACCAATAAGTCTGACTTATTGGTTTTTTTTTCAATTTTTTATCTCATCAAAATAATAATATTAATTTGAATACATAGAATTATAATTGTGTAGAATAACCAATTAGATAAAAATGATATAAATAGTACTAACAGGAAAATATTTTGACTAAGCAAATCGACCATAACATGCCAAGTATCACACCTGATAAAGATCAGGTCGAGGCATTCAAAAACACTCGAACTTCTTCTCCCGCTTCAACTAATTCGGTTGATAATACATCGCCTCAACCCAAAGTTGTCAAGCCACAAAAAACACCTAGTACGCCACAAATAAAAATAGCTAAAGCGGCTATTATTTTTATCTATTTATTTATTGCGGGTGCTGGCTATTGGCTTTATCAACAAAATATTAAAACAAATGCCATTATAGCTTCAGCAGAGCAACGCATTGCCGACTTAGAGAACCAACTTTCCGCTACAGGTGAAGAAATGGGTGAATCTGCAGTAGAGATGAAAGTACGCATAGAAACACTCGGCAAGACCAGTGATAAACTTTGGGAAGAAATGGACAAGCTTTGGGCTTCTGCTTGGCGTAGAAACCAATCTCAAATAAAGACGTTACAAAAAGATAATAAATTATTGACTGACTTATCAGTAACTCAAGCTAAAACCGTTGCAGCAACAAACGCCACAATAAACGACGTTAATAATAAGCAAGTAGCTACTGAGTTCTCAATAGACGCATTAAAAGAAAAGTTGACTGAAAATATTAAAAATTTATCACTGGAGTTATCCGCTATAGAGTCAAACTCTCAACGTCGTGATAAACAACAAATAGCCCTGGCAAGCCGCGTAACTCAACTCAGTGAGCAGAATAAAAAATTATTATTAAAAGTTGAAAGTTTAGAAGCACTAAGCAACATACCCGCAAGAACAGCACCTCCTTTCTCTGAAGGTTCTTAACACAATAAAAATAAGCAAGAGTAGGTTAATGACTATTTAACAACCTACTCTTGCCTATCCCCTGTCGACTAAAATCTAAACTGACTCTCCAGTTCACTTACACCTAAGCCACTGCATTTTTTAACTTTTATTTGCACAGGAATACGTTCTTTAAGCGTATCTACATGACTTATAACACCAATCATTTTACCACTAGCATTTAAACTGTCTAACGCATCAAGTGCTACTTCGAGTGTATCGTTATCAAGTGTGCCAAAACCTTCATCAAGAAAAAGAGAGTCGATACTTGTTTTGGCGCTGACCAAATCAGACAAAGCTAACGCCAACGCCAAACTCACTAAAAAACTCTCACCGCCAGAAAGTGTTTTGGTGTCCCGTACGCTATCCGCTTGCCATGTATCAAGGACTTCAAGAGTTAATGCCTCAGATTGTTGACACTTAAGTTGATAGCGAGCATGTAAGCGCTCGAGCTGTTGATTCGCTAAATAGACGAGATGAGCAAGCGTTAACCCTTGAGCAAACTTTCTAAATTTTGCGCCATCTGCCGAACCAATTAAGCCGTTTAAATGAGCTAAATCATCGACATCTTTTTGTAAAGCCGTTATTTTTTCAAGTAAACCTTGTTGTTGTTGGCGTTGAATATCGTCTTGTTTTAATGTTTGCCCTAATTGTCCTAGTTTTATCTGCGCTTGTTTCAACTGCTCTTTACATGCTGCCAATTTTTCCGTGATCGCCAAGGTGCTAAAATCATTCACACCTGCTTGTTGAATCGCAACTTGATCAATAGTCAATTGTTGAAGTTGTTGCTGATATTGTTCGAGTAGTGTTTGTGAACGCTGTTTTTCAAGGGTAATACTGTCTGACACTTGCTGAAACACATCTTGTTTATCAGGAGGTAATAACGCATTGATAAAATCAACTTCTTGCGAAAAATCACTTTTAGATAAGGCGTTTTGCCACGCTGAAGTCAATAATTCAACTTCTTCATTCAGCTGTGTTAATTGCTGTTCTGCGCTTTTTAAAAGACCTTGTTGGTGTTGGTGTGTTTGCATGCATTGCTGAAAAGTTTGTTGTAATTTATCAAGCTCATCAGCTATCGCCTTACGCTTAGTGGTGATGTCAGCTCTGACTTGGCTAATGGTTTTTTCTGCAAAAAGAGTAAAGCGTTGCTGTTGAGCTTGTTTTAGTTCACTAATCACTTGTCCCTGAGTTTGTCTAACATGTGCGAAGTCGTCATTGAGCCCATTATCGTGTATTTGTGCAACCGCCAACTGTTGCTTTAAGCCGGTAATAACTTGCAAGAACTGTTCTTGTTGTTGCAACGTCTGTTGATAGTGTTTTACTTGTTCGCTTATTTCAGTAAACCAAGTAGAAAAAATTTCATGACTGGCTAGCGCTTCAGTGTTTTCGTTAAACAACGCTGCAAATGATACGCTACTTTGCTCGGTATTTACCTGCTTGGCTATGGCGGTAATATCGGCTTTAAAAGCAGTAAGCCCTTCGGCCTTAATTTGTTGCTTTTGTGTGAGAAGAACCGTTAATTGTTGTAAACTGACTTGGCTATTTTCTTGATTGTTTATTAGCAGTAAAGCTTGGTTTTCAAGCGTTGACTTATCTTTTTCAGCAGCGACTATTTGCTGCTGACACTGCTGTAAATGTTGTTCAGCCTTTTGAAGCCTGAGGTTTGTGTTAACAAAATCTTCTAGCTTATTTCCTCGCTCACCAATAAAAGACTCAATAAAGGCTAAGTCTGCTAATGGACAATCTAGATCAAGTGGCTGTGCTTTTGAGTGCCATTGACTCAATAAAACTTGTTGCTCTGTTAATTTTTCTTCTAGTTGTTTATCAGCAACGCCAAGTTCCGCCTTCAGCTGAGCTTGTGTTTCTGCTTGAGCCTTGCCTTGCTGCTCTAATTGTTTTAATTGTTGCGTTAACTGCTCAAATCTTTGTTGGTATTCAGACGATCCACCCTCGACTAATGATGAATATTCGTCAATAGCGGGATGCTCATTTGAACCACATAATGGACACGCTTGCTCGGGCTGAAGATTTTTACGATGTTCATTTAACGATAAAATAGTTTTTTGTTGACCGACAATAAGCATGACATCATCACGCATTATCTGCACTTGTCGATATTGGTTTCTTAATTCAAGCACTTGTTCAGTAACACGTTGATATTGCTTTTTCTTTTCTGCGTTATCAGCACTAGCATTAGCGACTTCGTTTGTTAAAAAGTTAAAGCGACGAGCGCTTTCAAGGGCAGTTATTTGCTCTGCAATTTTCCCCTGTCGTTGTTGTATCGTATTTTGTAGTGCTGATCGGTCATTCATCGACACTTGCGCTAAGACGTCAGCTATTTCTTGTTGATATTGTTCAAATCGCTCAATAAGACCATCGCGCACACTTTGCTGTTTGTTGATGAGATTTTGCTGGGTTTCTTGTTGAACATTTAATTGTTGATGTTGTAAATGCAACCCTTGTTGGTCTCTCAGGATTTGCTGTACTTCATCTTCAATAAGCAATAAGTATTGATACTGACTTTGCCATAATGGCAGCTTCTCGGGCAAAAACTTCAATACCTGATTATTGCTAATAAAGCCTTCATTTTTAATAAACTGTACTTGATGTTGTTCTTGCTCGTTAGCTAACTTGTCGCAATTATTTTTTGATAACTGTTGAGCATGCGCTAACTCAACTAATTTATTGGCTGATTCTTCTTCTTGTTTAATCCAATGAAAAATTTTGTTATCAAGGGGGATCACTTCTTCAATGATCAGATTTTCAATGCGTTGATCGGCTAAATGTTGAATGCCCTGCTCTTTCGTTAAGGCTTCATAGGCTTGCTGAGCCATAGTTGTTTGCTGTTCGATATTTTTACAGCTAATTAAAAGTTCATTGTTACTGACCACTAATGATTTTTGTAATTGTATTTTTTGCTGATGTTGCTCGAAAACAGGTCGCAATTTCTCAGCCGGTTTAGCTAAAGCTAATAAGCGTAGGTCATCTTGGGCGTCGCGCTCTTTTTGTGCTACACGATCAAGTTGGCTGTTAACCACATTAATACTGTTATGGTTTTCAAGCGACTTCTGTTGCCAAAGATATGCTTTTTGCCACAAATCATGTTCAGTAGCCACTCGTTGTTCATCATCACCAAGTGTTTCAAGTTGTTGGGTCAACGAGGTTAACTCTTCTGCCGATAATATAACGGTACCTTGACTCTGCGCTTGTAATATTTTTAAGTCGTTACTGGCATTTTTATGGTTGAGATAGACTTGCTGTGAAACCTGTCCATAAATTTCAGTACCGGTTAACTCTTCTAAAAGTTCAGCTCGTTCGTTGCTTGGGGCATTTAAAAAAGCGGCAAACTGTCCCTGTGAAAGCATCATAGACTTGGTAAAACGAGAAAAGTCTAAACCGGTTAAACTGGCTATTTCATTGCGCACTTGCGA
Organism: Colwellia sp. MB3u-55; assembly: GCF_014076785.1. Classification (NCBI taxonomy): domain Bacteria; kingdom Pseudomonadati; phylum Pseudomonadota; class Gammaproteobacteria; order Alteromonadales; family Colwelliaceae; genus Colwellia; species Colwellia sp. MB3u-55. The sequence continues at coordinate 9,374 of NZ_JACGUS010000072.1, read as the reverse complement.
GACTTTTGTTGCTATTATTTGATCATTATCTGCTGTCGACATTGAAATTTCAGCAAGTTCCGCAATCGGTTTCTGTAAATTCCCTTCGACACTATTTTTAGCGCGTCGTTGACTCCAAAAGGCTCGGTAAGCTTTACCTTTCACTTCAAATTCAACTTCAGCTAAACAACTCGCCGTATGGCGGGTCATTAATTGGTTTTGCTTATCTGAAATATTTAAACGGGGTGTTTGATGGTAGAGCGCCAAACAAATAGCATCTAATATGGTGGTTTTTCCAGCGCCTGTGGGTCCTGTAATGGCGAATAAGCCACTATTGTCAAAAGGTGCTTGGCTAAAATCAATTTTCCACGCACCTTTAAGTGAGTTGATATTTTCAAATCGTAAACTTAATATTCTCACTTGATTTCACCGGTAACTTGAGGTTTTTCACTGTGCTTTTCACCTGTGGTATTTTGCTGTTGCACTTGCTCTAGCGTTTGTGCAAACATTTTTTCAAGTCGATCTTTTTGGCTTATCTCTGTGTCTGTTTGCCAATTTTCTTGCTGCAATCGCGTTGAGAACACCTCGGCTAAAGATAATTCATTTAAGGTGATTTTCTTTTGGCTTTCTGGCATTAACTGCCTAGATTTTTTACTGCGTCGCACCAACAAGACCTCTACCGGTAATTCTTCGACAAGCGCTTCAATGCGAGGGGTTAAATCTTGTAAATATTCAGCACTGTTAATCTCAATATCAAGCCAAATTTTTTGTTCTTTCTCTAATGAGGTCTTCGAACTATTGAGCTCGCTAACAAGCTTATTGATATCTTCACTGAGCTGTTCTAATTTACTTTTTACCATCAACAAAGGTTGAAAACAGGGAATATCTTGTTCAATAACCTGACTCAGTTTTGCTTGTTCAAATTCTGCGATTAAGACTTTTTTAGTTTGACTTGCTTCATCAAAGCTTAAGGCTATTGGTGATCCGCAATAACGAATATGCTCAGATTTAGCAACCCGTTGACTGCGATGGATATGGCCAAGCGCTATGTAATCGGCTTGTGGAAAAGCATTGGCAGGAAAAGCTTCCAAGGTGCCAATATAAATATCGCGCACCGACTCACTGCTGGTCACACCAACGGTGGTTAGATGCCCAGTGGCAATAACCGGTAATTTTTTTTCATCATTGACTAAAGAAATATCTTCTGCATGGGTGAATAGTGTTTGATAGTGTTCACTAATCGCTTGCTGCAATGACTGTTGTTTATCTTTAACAGATTGCCCCGCACTGCTGCTAATAATATCGCGCGGGCGAATAAAAGGAATAGCACACAATATCGCCCCGGGTTGACCTTGTTTATTGTTAAGCGTAATTACTTGCTGATTTATCTTATCGCTAACACTGGTGATCACCTGACATGATAAATGTGACAATAACTGCTTCGACTCACCAAGCATGGCAACAGAGTCATGGTTACCCGCCAGAATGATTAATGGGCAGTTTTTTTCATGCATATTAACAATAAAATCAAAGTACATTTCTCGGGCATAGCTAGGTGGTGTACCCGTATCAAAAATATCACCCGCAACAATCACTGCATCAATGTCATGTTCACTGACTTGTGTAAGTAACCAATTTAAAAATTTTTGATGCTCTGCAGCACGACTTTTACCGTAAAAGTTTTGGCCTAGATGCCAGTCAGAAGTATGGAGAATACGAAATTTCATAAAGTTATCTTAAGGTTTCAAACCTAGGTGTGAGTTATTTGTTATGGGTTGTGATAGTTTTTTTCTTACCGACAAAGCGAGTATAAAGTTGCTGGTGAGCTAGCTTTGAAAAAGTATCGGTGCGTGTATCATAAGCCTTTATCCAATCAATAAGCATGGCTAAATTATCATCCTGAGCTTGCTTTGATGGATATTTATGCGCTTCCCACGGACGATTTTCAGCATAGGTAATGCATGTATTAATCGTTATATCTAAGTAGATAATTTCGTTAGCAAACGCTTTTTTATTAACATGGTCTGTTGCACTATTATTAATCAGTAGCTCCAGTAAGTCACTGTAGCAACCTTCTATTACCCAATTTTCATGTTGTTGAGTAAATGTGTCAATTTCAATGGTTGAATCTGACAGGCATTTTCTTTGCGGTGGAGATGTTGCCAGCCAGGCGAGCGTATCAAGATCTAAATGTGCTAAGCCTTGTTTTGCCGCTATTTTTTTGGCTAAAGTCGACTTACCTGCTGCAGCATTGCCAAAAATAAGAATTTTTTGCAAGTAGCTCACCTTTTGTCATATTATTATCAAAGGTAGTGTACCTGAACTGATGATAAAAAATTAGCGTTTTAATGCAAAAAAAAACAAGTTGATAGCGTTTATCCTTACTAACAACCAGCCATGATTCAAATGCGAATAAAGCTTAAGCGTATAGGCCTAAGCCAATAAAAAAGGTTATCGGCTTAACTTGATTCTTAGCAAACAAGTACCTGAATAAAAAGAGCGGTACTCTCGTAACGCCCTTTATCTACTTGCTTAAATATGACGGCTTAAATGACTAAAAGCGATAAGAAGCATTTAAGAAAAAGCTACGTCCATATAAATCATATCCCGATGAAGTCACCATGTTGCCACGGTTTGAGCCAGCGGTTAAATCAACCAACTCTGGCGCTTTATCAAAAACATTTTTCATCCCTGCTGTCACTAAAAAGTCATCACCGGTATAAGTGACAGATGTATGAACATAAACCGCACTATCGGCAGAACAAACAGGCACGGTTTGCGGTTTACCAACTAAGTCTTCATTTTTAATAAAGACATCACATTTAGCCGTATCTCTGACATCATCAGCTGATTGAGTACCCGACATATAATTTGCCATGATCATCCAGTTCCATTCATCCATTGAAAAATTCAAGGTTGACACTAAACGATGCTCTGGCGTACCAAAATCTTCTAACAAGTCCTCAGACGATTCACCTTTGAATATAGTGACTTCTCGTTCAGTTTGTAAGGTATATTGGTTGTCCCATGTCATTCTTACATTATCAAAGTTAGTCACGAACCGTGTATTAACATCAACACCTTTCGAGGTCTCTTCACCAATATTAATAAACGAGGTATCAATTAAATTTGGAAAGTTAATCACGGGTGCATTACCACTGTTTCGTGAAATACGTGGGCAAAATGAGCTTTCCATATTAGGAGAGTCAAAACAACGCTTTAAAATAGTCGCCGCACTAATTGTTCGAATGGTATCTTCAACGACTAAGCTAAAGTAAGTAACCCCAAAGTTAAACTCGTAATCCCCTTCAAACACCGGTGTCCACTTAAATGTTGCGGTAATATTTTCTGATGTTTCAGGTTTTAGGTCTCTAGCATTACCGCTTGAAGAGGTTGGGATACTGGGTACACCACTTAAACCAATTTGAGTAAAGTCAGCACCTTGAGCACTACAGTTATCTAAAATTGTTTGTGAGCGATTTTCTTTAGAGGGATCATATTGGCTATTTGTCGTTAACGATTCTGAGACCATACAAGGATCAGCACTACCACTTACACCTCCAAATTGGTTAGCAAGAAATTGCTCTCGTAAATTTGGTGCTCGAAAAGAGGTACCATACGAGGTGCTAAATAGTAAGGTTTCAGAAGGTTTGTAGGTAACACGTGCGCGATTGGTTAATTCACTGCCAAAGTTAGACTCATCGGTATAACGAAGCGCCGCTTCAACTTCAAATAAATTTGCCCAGTTTTGATCGACTGCAATTGGTAATGATATCTCCGCAAAAACATCACTCACATCACGAGAGCCAATGGTTGCCCCTTCGGTTAATGGATTCTCTGCCGCGACTAACCCTGTTGAACCTAGCATATCACCCGCAGAATCTATGCGATCTTTTCTGTACTCAAGTCCCATGGCAACCGTTGCAGCCGCACCTTTTTCAAAATCAAAGACGTCACCGGTAACAAAACCCGAGAGCATTGATTGCTGAACGGTTGTTGTATTAATACGCGTGCCGATTAAAAAGTCTTTTTCTGCTTGTGTAGCGAATGTACCACCACCGTAGCTACCGCCATTAAAGATAGATTCTGCAAAAAAGTCGACAGGAACACATTCATTGGCAGTAATAAACCCAATCCCAGCTGGGGCATTAATTCCACAAATAGGGTTACCGGCATTATCTAGACGCAATGTCCCTAAACTTAATGCTAGGTTAGTTTCATTCATTACGGGCTGAGTTTGATCACCAACACCACGGTCGTATGAAACAAACACCTCATAACTCCAACCCTTATTAGATAGCCAGTCACTGGTAAAGTCACCACGTAAACCAGTAACAAAGCGGAAGTGATTTAATTCAACCTCTCGTTTTTGTGGCAAGTCTTCTAAAGTCATGATGTGAGAAACATCATAATCTGGAAACGGGTTTAGTGGGTTATCAACTAAATTCAATGAGCCATCAGGGTTAGTGACTAAATTACCATTTGCATCTTCGTGGGGGATATTAGCAGCTATTGTTGGATAAATTTGTTCAGTAGAAGCTAAGCTGGTTAGGTTACGATGGAAATAATAGCCTTCATAAAATATTTCTTCATCACCACCAAAAAAATCAGGTGAGTAGCTACCATTTACTGCAAGAGTAAAACGGGTTACTGGTTGAATTAAATCGGCTTCCATACGGTCAACAGCATCAGAATGTGCCGGTGAGTATATACGGCGATTAAATTGATCTGAACTGGTAATATCAACGTTAGGATCATTTGGAATGGGTAAACCAAAAGCCGAACTAAAACCCGGAATACCAACATCAGATGAACCTGGGGTAGTAAAAAAACCAATACCGGATGGATGCGGATAGGTCATCACTGGCGCGTTTGGATCATCAGCATTGTAACCGGTAATATCTAAGATAGAATTATCCCAAAAGCGGCTTGAGCATACCGAGGTTCTTTTGCCGTTGTCGTCTTCAAAGATTTTACGAATACAATCGGTACGGTCTTTTACGGCAATACGATCGCGTTCATAATAAGATGCAGAGAGGGTAAATTTTGATTTCTTACCTTCAAAGCCAGTAATAAATGAGAAATCTTTTGTAGCGCCGCCACCGTGTTGCGTATCAGAAATATTTGCTGAAACTTCAAAGCCGTCAAAACTTTCTTTGAGAATAATATTAATAACACCCGCAACAGCATCCGCGCCGTAGATAGATGAAGCTCCTTCGGTGATCACTTCAATACGCTGCACCATATTAACCGGGATCAAACTTAAATCAGGTTGTGATGGAGCACCTCGCACACCTGAGGAGCCCAATCGTCGACCATTAATAAGAATAAGGGTTCGCTCTGGGCCTAAACCACGTAAACCAACATTAGAGGAACCGACACCACCACTTGGCGGTGCTTCTGATGCATTAGAGCCACCAGAGTTAGAGTTATATGAACCATCGAATTGTTGACCATTTGCCATTGATGTATTTTGTAATAAATCAGCGACTGTCCTAACACCAGCTTTCATTGCATCTTCAGCCGTGATGACATGAATAGGAGAAGCATTTGAAAATTCTGCTTTTTTTAAGCGTGAACCCGTAACAGAAATTCGTTCAACTTCTTTTTCTGCGCCAACTTCTTCAGCAAAAACAGGCATTGATAACATTGAAGTAGATACACCAGCAAGTAGTGCGTATTTGATAGCTTTCGCTATTGGGGATGCCTTTGTCATAGTATTATCCTTTAGTTAATTATATTTATTTTTATAATTATTCAGTTAATTCCTTAAAACTGATCACTCAAGTACAACTTCGTAATATCCTTAACTAAACGTAACTTAAGTTAAACTGAACAAACTAACACTAGCCTAAACGTATAGAATTCATACCAAAAATAGTAAACAGATTTAAAAGGTTTGCTTTTTCTGTAAACTTTTAGCCACACATTGATAAATAAAATCGCTCAAAAAGTGAGTAATAATTTAATTGATAGCTTCACCACTGATTTATATTAAAAATTCACGGGTAAAGTTTTAATGAATCATTAAAGAAATTCTTATATCTACATGATCTCTATCTAGTTACTTTAAAACATTAACTTTTTATTTTTTCTCCTGATCATATTTATTGAAAACAAACTTGACTGATTATTCCCCAAGCGTTATGTATAGTTAAAACAATAAAAGAAAATAAAATAATATTATGAAAATTATCCCTTTGCTGCTTATGCCAGCTTTTTTAATCAATTGTGCTTACGCGACGTCTATTTTTAATAGCGACATTGAGAACTTAATTGCCACATTAAAAGCGCCCACCCCAGTTATTTCAGACTTAAAGCAACTAACAGATGAAATAGGCGCTCGCTTAACGGGTACTCAGGCTAATAAAAAATCGGTTAATTGGGCGCTGAAAAAATTTCATGAAGCGGGTGTTACCGCTAAAAAAGAAAGTTTTACTATGCCAAGAGCTTGGTCTGAGAAAACGATTAGCGCTAAAGTTTTTAATGGCCAAATAAATTTTTCACCTCGTATTGTTGCTATGCCTTTTACTAAAAAAACCCATTATCGAGGCCTTAGCGCTAAAATCGTCAATCTGAATAAAGGTAGTTTGGCAGATTTTGAAAAAATGAATATTGACGATCACTTAGCAGATAAGTGGTTACTTATTGAAACTGATATTTTGGATGATGAACGCGGCATTTCAGGTCTTTTTCAAGAGTATAACAATGCGGTCATTATCGAAGAACAAGCGTTAGCGGTCAAAGCCACAGGTATTATTTATATGTCTTCTCGGCCAAAAAATCTCTTGTACCGCCACTTACCTAGCTCAGGGGTTAATAATAAATTAGCCATTGTTGTTATGGAAAGGGAAAGTGCCCTGCGCACTCAACGCCTACTGAACTCAGGTGAATCACTAAAATTAACAGCGAAAATAAATATATTAGGTGAAAAGCCTTATCAAGCTAATAATGTTGTTGCTGAAATAAAAGGTGACACCTATCCCGATGAGATTGTTTTAATTGGGGCTCACATTGATTCTTTTGATTTAGGTACCGGCGCTCTTGATAATGGCGCTAATGTTAGTCTAGTGATAGATCTTGCTCGTCAAATCACTAAGCTTGCAATAATACCTAAGCGTACTATTCGCTTTGTACTCTTTAACGGCGAAGAACAGGGGATGTACGGTTCTTGGGGGTACACTCAAACACATAGAGACGAGTTAGATAATCATGTTTTAGCCGCAACCATAGATATTGGCACCGGTGCTATTACGGGCTTTTTTATTAATGGTCGTGAAGAAATTAGAGCAACCATCGACAGTGTTTTGCATCCCGATGCAGAATTGGGTTCATTTAGCCAAATAATTGATCCGGTTGTTGGCACTGACAATTATGACTTTATGATGCAAGGTATCGCAAACCTTGTGGCTAACCAAGCAGACGCTAACTATGCATCTAATTATCATGCTCAATCAGACACCTTTGAAAAAGTAGACCAACAACAATTAAAATTGAACGCCGCTATTATGGGGGCAACTATTTTAGGTATTGCTAACCTTGACCAGATCCCTTGGCAACGTCAAACCTCAGAGCAAGTGGTAAAAATGGTTGAAAAATATAACCTTGAACAAGCGATGAAAACCTTTGGTTTACAACAAAGCTGGCAAGAAAACAAACGTGGTATTCAACACTAAAGCTAGTTAACTTGTTTTAAATACTTTTCGCCGCTCGATAGCAATATCTAGCGGTTTTTTGTTGATAGAAGAAAAAAACTCATTCAACGACAATAGAAAGCGGCTATATCGATGATATTGTCTCGAATTAAGGAAGCGGATAACCTTCATCTATTAAGTTATAAACTTGATAGCCAGCCAAGTACTTTACTACGAACTAAAACCTCTTTATTTACTCTAGTGTGCTTTAAGCACCTTTTTCTAAAATAAAGGTCATTTTTTTATTAAGATTATCTATACTCCATAAAAATGTTATTAAAGGAGTAATAATATGAAGAGAATGCCAACTGCTTTGGTAAAAACCTGGTTATTTCTGCTTAAAAGTACAGATCCCAAACTCGCAAGACAAAAATTCATTGCTTATCAAAAAATCAAAAAATTATTTGGTAGTGCTGACCTAGCACAGTTATATTTTGAACGAGATAAGGATAATGACATCGAAGTCGTTATTATTTAAACAAAAAAAATGAGCAGTTGCTAACACCAACTCACTTTTTATCAAGCCTGCTATATTTATTTGAATATTTACATTTGTTTATCAAGCCGTACGGAGCCATTTTCCAAATAAATCAGCCGGATAGCATCATTACGTTGAAAAATCATTCTTGAATCTAAATACTGTACGACCATAAACTCCTTACCCTGATCAGTTTTTATCATTAACTCAACTAAATGAAGCGTCTTACGGTGATATTGTGGGTTTTTATTATTGGCCATAGAGCCACCTAATAAAGCACCAAGAACAGTAGCAACATCACGGCCACTACCGCTACCAAATTGATTGCCAATCGCACCACCAATAAGCGCACCACCAAAAACTTTCCAGCCTTTTTCTTTATCTTCAATAAGTTCTACTTCAGTAATATTTCTAACCGATTGTACTTTTCCAAAGAGAACTTTTTCGACAGGTACGGCTTTGTTTCTGTCATATTGTGCATTCACTATTGGACTTAATAAAATCGTTAATAGGCACAAACAAGAAAATAGCTTTGTTATCATGATCTCCCCCTAAATAGTAAATATCGGCTCTTACCAACCCACTGATGCTTTAACTTTAGTTTTGCGAATTTCAGTTTCGTCAGCCCATTCAACTAAGCCACTTTCTAAATCCATTAAACGTAGTGTAAATTTATAATAGACATCAGACTTGTCTTTGTTAGATTTTACAATACTTGATAAGTTCCCATAAAGCATATACTCAGCGCCAACTTGCTTACCAAATTGCACAGCTTTATTGGTGTCAACCATACCACTGTCTTGTTGAAATTTTATTTGTTCACGAGCCGCTTCTACTCGCGCCATATCAACAAAGCGAAACTTGCCTGAACGTAGTAATTTTGTTGAAATTGAATCAGTAATTGATTCAGTATCAATATGTTCGCTGGTTTTATTTTTAAGGCGCTCAACAAACATGATCGGACGTTTATTTTGCGTTAACGTACCTACAACTGGCGACAATAATAACGAGTCAGTCATTTCTCCAGCAACTTTTTGTAAGTCAGTAGAGCCAAAGTTGATATCGGTCGTCTCAACCGCTGTCGCATCACCGTAGCGAACCACTGACTTTTGCGCACAACCCGCCACAAGGGTAATAGCTAAACCAACAGTAGTAGCAATCATTAATTTTTTCATAAGTACTTCCTTAATATATAACGTAATAAATTTTAATATTTAATATTT
>NZ_JACGUS010000071.1:0-50644 GCF_014076785.1 Colwellia sp. MB3u-55 | reverse complement strand
ATTTTGTAATTTTGTAATTTTGTAATTTTGTAATGGTTTTTTTAACTAAGCTATCTTTGAGTAGAGAAGATTACCGTGATATTGTAATTAAACTTAAGATATGGATCTCTTTTAGGTCAGTAGGCCACCCTTTAATTTGGATTAATTGTTAGGTAAACACTTTTATCCAAGACATTATAATAATAAATGCTCATATTTATCACATTAAGTAAATATCGGATTACAATTAAAGAATGAGCAACGTAAAAAAAGGCTTAATTAATGCTAAATCTCACCATAAAACAAAAAATCATCTTTGGTTTTAGCACGATTGGATTATTATTATTAACGGCGAGTAGCTTTTTTTACTATTCATTAAGTAAAATTTCTGACGCCAATAATAATGTTGAAACATTAGCTGTTCCTGTGCAAAAACAAAGTGGCACTTTACAAGTTCAATTGTTGAAAATGATGAAGCAAGCGGCTGTCGCTTATACGCAATCTGATGCTAATAAGTTACAGGAAAGTTTAGAGCAGTTTAATCATCTACAAAAAGATTACCAAGCAACTGTCCAGCGACTACGTCTGAAAGTGACTAAACAAGCAAAAATGCAATCGGCTCTTGAAGAAGCACAAGTTCAATATCAACAATATTCAACTGATATTCAAGCAATGTTCTTTGCTAAAATAGGGCATCAGCAAGCAACAAGAGACTTCCAGGGTGACTATAAAACTTTTGAAAATGCGCGTTATCAAGCAAGCACCTATATGCTTGATTTAGAAATTATTGAAGCGACGGGGCAAGAGAAGTTACTTGATGAAGTTATTGGTACAGGTACGCGCATTGATGACTCACTTTTTAGCTTAAAAAACTCTATGTCAGGGCTTGACCGAATAGAATCAACAGACTTAGTGACTAAACATCAAGGTGATATGATTTTTTTAATCAATAATATTGAAACTAATTTTGCTTATTTAGTCCAGCAAGCTGAACCACTTAATGCGAGTGAACTGTTAAGTGACTTTAAGCAGAACTTGACACTGATACAAGAATCAATTCAACAACCAGGTCGTTTATACCAACTACAACAACAAACAATTGATCTACAATATCAAGCAAAAGAGGCTTATCTTTCTGCAACTCAATCTTATAATTTAAGCTATGCAAAGCTTGATGAATTAGTATTATTGGCGAATAAACGTTTTGCTCATTTTCAAAGCAATGCCCAAGAGGAAATTGAAAGAGGAAAAACTTTAGCCATCGTTTTAGCGTTAATCTTTATTGTTATGGCGAGCTTTATTACTTATGTCACAACTAAAGCGATGATTGGTCCGTTACGGGCAGTAAACAAAGCCTTGGCATTAATCGCTAGTGGTAACTTGTCAAAGCGCATGGAAAAACGCAGTGATGATGAGTTCGGTGGGCTTATTACTAATATTAATAAGTTATCTGATGATCTTACTCATTTGCTTAACGCCATTAATAAAGACGCCCATTCGCTTGATAAATCTGCGGCGTTAACCAATCAACAAAGTTTGTTTATATCAGAATCAGCCAGTCAACAAATTACCCGTATTGATAATGCCAAACAGCTTGCTGAACAAATGTTTGCTAGTTCAAGTATGGTAAAAGATGAAGCAGTTACTACTGCTTCCCATGTCACTGAAGCATCGCAACGCAGCCAAGACATTAATAATATTGCTAACGATAACAGTCAGCGTATTAAGCAGCTATCAACTCGACTGGGTGAATCAGTGGGAGTCATGGAACTACTTAGCCAACATAGCCGCAACATAGGTAGTATTTTAGATACCATCGGTGGTATTGCTGAGCAGACTAACCTGCTGGCTTTAAACGCGGCTATCGAAGCAGCAAGGGCCGGAGAGCAAGGTCGTGGTTTTTCTGTGGTTGCTGATGAAGTAAGATCATTAGCTTCTCGAACTCAGGCGTCTACCGCTGAAATACAAGTAATGATTAATAATTTACAAAAAGATACGTCTATTGCGGTCAAGGCGATTTCAGAAGGTCAAACACAAGCCAGTGAATGTGTTGCTCAAAGTCAGCAATTAAGTCATGCCATTAACCAAATTGAGGATACCTTAAAAGCAATTGACTCAATGAGCAAAAGCATTACTACTGCAGCACAAGAGCAGTTGGTTTATAGTGAGCAAATTGAACAAACAATGAATGAAACGGCTGATGCCGCAAATAAGAATGCGATGGAAGCGAGTAATATGCACAAAAGAAGTGAAGATGTCAGCACTTTAGCGCATTCTCTAACAAGCTCAGTAGAGCGTTTTACACTTTAAGTGACAAATGAATTACCTCTAGTTAAAGTTGTGTCGAGCGTCATCATTAATTGCCAGAAGATGACGCCAACACTTATTTATATGGCGTGGTTAACGCCACTTAATTCATGGTAACAAACTCTTCTGCACTCGTTGGGTGTATCGCAATAGTATTATCAAAGTCGGCTTTAGTTGCGCCCATTTTCATGGCAACCGCAAACCCTTGCAACAATTCATCACTACCAAACCCAATACTGTGTATGCCAACAATTTTTTCTTCTTTGCCAACACAAATAAGTTTCATACGCGTGGGATCACGATAATCTTCAGTCATCGCCTGATACAAAGCAGTGAACTGTGAATTGTAAACCTTAACCTCTTCTACGCCGTATTCGTCAAGCGCTTCTTTTTCTGATAAACCAACCGTACCAATAACTGGGTGACTAAACACAACCGTGGCAATATTTGAATAGTCTAAATGCTCGTCAGGTTTATTATTAAATAAACGCTCACATAAGCGACGACCTGCGGCAACAGCTACTGGTGTTAATTGTGCACGACCAGTATTATCACCCACTGCATAGATACCCTTAACATTAGTATTTTGGTATTTGTCTGTTGAAATAAAACCTTGATCGTTGATTGCGACACCAGCCAACTCTAGATTAATTTTATCTGTTGCTGGCTCTCGCCCTATTGCCCAAATTAAAGAATCAACAGGCCCAACAGACTTACCATTTTCCAAATGGATGGTCAGTTGACCATTATCATGTTTTTCAACATGACTGGGTGTGCTATGGGTATGCAGTGTTGGACCATGTTTTGCCATTTGTTCGACTAACGTGTCACTGAGCATATCGTCAAAACCACGTAGTGGCTTTTCTTTACGCACTAATAAATGTGAGGTGGTGCCTAAAGCATGAAATACGCCAGCAAGTTCTACGGCAATATAACCAGCACCAACAACAGCAACACTTTTTGGTTGTTCTGTTAAAGCAAAAAAACCGTCTGAATCAATACCATACTCTGCACCTTCAATACTTGGAATGCTAGGACGACCACCGGTAGCAATAACAATATGGTCAGCGGTAATTTGTTCGCCATTAACTTCGACAGTGTTTTTATTGATAAATTTAGCAAAGCCATCGATAACAGTAACACCGTTGCTGGCAAAACCACGAGCATAGGCTGCATGAATTCGCTCTATATAAGCTTCCCTGTTTTTAACTAACGTGCTCCAATTAAAACCTTGTAACGGCGCATTAAAACCGTAATCAGCAGAGTAGTGTAACGCATCGGCAATTTGCCCAGCATACCACATGGCTTTTTTCGGCACACAACCCACATTAACACACGTACCGCCAATTTGCTTAGCTTCTATTACTGCTGCTTTTTTACCAAGCTTTGCTGCGCGATTTGCAGAAGCAATACCGCCACTTCCTGCGCCAATGGCAAGAAAGTCAAAATGTTGAGTCATGTTTTTATTCCTAGAAAAAGTGTATGTGTTATATATGTGGTTAAACAAGCGTTATTCAAGCCAATTAGCTATTCTGGCCTATTAACTTTTATCGCGATAATGTCATCATGCAAAAATTGTTCAATTTTAGCAGCTTCAACTGGCTTACTATAAAGGTAGCCTTGAATAAGGTGACAGTGTTTCTCACCTAAAAATTTCAGCTGTATTTCATTTTCTACACCTTCAGCAATGCAGACCATTTTCAAATTTTTGGCCAACACTAAAGTAGCCGCGACAATCGCTTCATCAGCAGAGTTAATACCAATCCCTGAAACAAAGCTCCGGTCAATTTTTAAAATTTTCAAAGGCAATTTTTTTAAGTAAGATAATGATGAGTAACCGGTACCAAAATCATCTAAGGCAATTACCACACCTAATTTATCAAGCGCTGTCATAGTCGCAATAGCTTTATCTGGATCAGAAATAAGCATACTTTCAGTGACTTCAAACTTAAGCGCTTCAGCGGGTAAATTATGTGTTTGTAAAATACTTTTCAAATAAGGAATTAAATTGTCTTCAAGAAAGTGCTGAACAGACAGATTAATCGATAAGTACATATTAGGACGAATAGCTCGCCATTTTTTCAAATCTATCACACCACGTAAAATAGCCGCTTCAGTCATAGATATAATCAAACCCAGATCTTCAGAAAGTGGAATAAAATTATCAGGTAGAATTAACTTGTCGCCACTTTGCCAACGTAATAATAATTCGGCGCCAACGGCCTTACCTTGGTATGAGTCAACAATAGGCTGATAATAATTAACAAACTCACTGTTTTCAAAAGCGAGCTTAAGTGTAGACTCTGCATATAAACGTTCACTTGCTTCAACGTTCATACGTGGCGTGTAAAATTGAAAGGTATTACGACCCAGTTGTTTAGAATGATACATAGCGACATCGGCGTGACGAAGCAATTCGTCACTATCTTTGGCATCTTCGGGAAAAAGAGCAATGCCAATACTAGCGCCCACACTAACCGTATTACCGTTTAATAGCACAGGCTCGCCAACGGCAGTAATCACCTTCTGTGCAACTCGACCCAGCTGACCATGGCCGCGAAAAGACTCTAGCAGAACAACGAATTCATCACCGCCAATGCGAGCAACGGTATCATCAACCCTCAGAACTGCTTTTAAACGCCTGGTGACTTCTTGTAAGAGCAAATCTCCACAGTCATGACCCAATGAATCATTAACTTGTTTAAACCTGTCTAGGTCAATAAAAAACAAAGCAATGGATTGTGACATGCGGGCAGAATAGTCCATCGCATGCTTTATTCTGTCGAGCAATAATGAACGATTAGGTAAATCCGTTAAATAATCATAATTTGCTAAATAACGAAGCTCTTTTTCTGCATGCTTTTGCGCGGAAATATCAGTAAAAATACAAACAAAATAAATGCTATTCGTTGATTCATTGAGGCTCGCGCTCACAGTTAAAATAACATGATACTCTTCGCCAGCTTTCGTTTTGATGAGCTCTTCACCTCGCCAATCATCACCAGCCTTTAAATGAGAAAATAACGTCTGGTAAAAACTAAAGCGATCGTTAGTTAATCCAAATAATTTAGCATCAAAGGCAAATTCTTCCTCGCGCCAAGCAAAGGCCTGCCGTAACGATTCATTCGCGATTACCCGACTAAAATTATCACTAATAATTAAGACCCAATCTTTAGTTTTCTTAAAAGCTTCACCATAAAAGTGAGCACGTTCGGCGTCGGCTAACGACTGGGTAATATTCGTATATGCGCCGGTAATTCTGGTTGGTCTGCCTTTGATGTCAGTTGCCACAATTTTTCCAAGATCTTTAAACCACAACCACTGACCATTGAATTTTTTCATTCGATAGCTACATGAAAAGCTGGTCTTAATGTCAGCTGTAACCACAAATTTTAACCACTGAGAATGAAACAATTCACGTTCATCTTTGTGAATTAACGATAAATGCTTATTAAAGCTATAAGAATGTTGAAGGTCGCTATACCCTAATTCTTCAGAGGCCCGTTTAGCAAACATTAAGTTATCATCGCTTTGCCAATCCCACACTTCACTATTACTACCAGTTAATGCCAGTTGCAGTCTATTCTCTCGATATTTTACCTCTTCATGTACGGCAAGTAATAAGCGCGTATTTTGTTGGCGTTTTACATGCCAGAGCATAAATAAAGTTAACAAGAGCACAACATAAACTAAGTAAGCTAGCGGCGAAGACCATGGAGCATATTGCACCATAAAGTTAATAACAAAGGCGTCAGAATATTTTTTAGTTTCAGTTGATTGAATACGTACTATCAGCGAATGCGCCCCTGAAGATAAGCTTGAAAAAGTAATATGATTTTCAGCAGTTAATGGATAACTTATGTCATCAGCACCTTGTAACTTATATTCAAACAGGATGTTATTAGTGCTGTTGTAAGTTAATGGCGAGAAATCAATACGAATACCCACATCATCATAATTTAACTGAACGGTATCACCATTACTCAGCACAAAAGGCAAAGCTAAATCACGTGATAACACATCAATATTAGTAGCATGAACACTAAGCTGATCTTCATAATTTTTCTTCTTTAAGCTCAGGGGATTAAAAATACTTAAGCCATTCATCGCACCGTAAGCAAAATTTTGATTAGCCATTTCAGAGAAAGCGCCACCATTAAACTCTCTGCCAATTAATCCATCACTGATACCGAAGTTACGAATATGGTGTGTTTCAATATCTATCATGTAAATGCCATTATGACTGGCGTACCAAAGGTCACCTTCAGAGTCTACCAATAAACCATAGATATGATTGCCGACAATAGAATTCTCTTTGTGATAAAAATATTTTTGTTCGTACGTTTTACTGTCTAAACCAACAAGCCCTTTGCCTGAAAAACTAAACCAAAGCATGCCTTTATTATCAGAGACTAAGCTTTCTATAGATATAAACTCGGTTTCTTTGATATTAAGATTTTGATATATCAATGTATTTGTGCGAGTTTTTAGGTCAAAAAACCATAGTGAATTATTGGTAGAAAAGAGCATTTTATCACTATTAGGTAAATAACCTAGAATATTGAAAATTTTGTCTTCTGCTATTTTTTCACTCATCTCATCCAGTGGGTCAATAATCCCCGTTGTCAGTGAAATACGATTGACACCTTTTTCAGTGATACTCCACAACGTATTACCTTTATCATAAAAGAAAGAATACTGCCTTAACGCAAGGAGTTCTTTCACTTTATCATCATACGGAATATCAATGAGTTTTTTACTTTCTATATCAAATAAAACCACACCTTTTGCAGTAGAAAGCCATAAACGTTGCTGTAAATCTTCATAAATGCCATCTACACGGCTAATATTAAAAGTGCTTTTGGGGTTATTAGTTGTTAAATAGTGTGATATTTTTTTATCACGCGTATTAAGTAAATTAAGCCCATTTCTTGTACCCACCCATAGCTGTTCAGGATCGCTACGTAGTGCGGTAATAAACCAAACAACATTATCTGTCAAACTGTTTGCATTGTCTTTTTTGTAACCATAATTACTGATTAAGCTCCGCTTAGGATCCCATTTATACAGACCTGTTGCCCTAGAACCTAACCAAAATGAACCTCTTTTGTCTTTCAAAATAGAAATAACATCATTGCTTTTAATATGGTCAAAAAATTCATTAAATGAGAAAAGAAATTCGGTGGTGTCGGTGGTGGTATTAATGACTGACAACCCTAAGTGACTGCCTTGGTATAAATTATCGCCATCAGCATAAAGCTGCCAACTTGACACGGCATCAGTGATCACTTTATAAGCAGGTAATTGAAAATCGCCTACTAAATAATCATTCATTTTATTAATAGATAAGCTATAAACACCATGTTCTGTCGCTAAATAAAGATCATTGCTTGCACTTATATTAAGGTCGTACACTTTATTTGCACCAACAGCACTAAAGCTGTCTAAACTAATTTCAGTCGACGTAACGGCAGGTAATTTCTTCCATACTTTAGTCTCGATATTCAGCGCAAAAACACCAACACGTGTCGTAATATATAAGATATTTTGGTGTAACAATATCTCGAAAATATTATTAATCGCAGCAAGCTCATCTGATAAATCTAGTAGACGCGTACTTTTTTGAGATATTTTGTTATACACGATGATAGTTTTTGCACTAGCAATAAAAAAGTCATTATTGTTACCCTCAACCATATCAGCTATAAGATAATCTTTATTTATCGGATCTGTTTCTAGAATTTGTTGATAAACATCTGTTTTTTTATTATAAGTATACAGTCCTTTATCAACAATGTTCAGCCAAAGTAGTTTGTCCTTATCTTGAATAATCCGGTACGTTTCGTAATTATCAAAATCATTACCTGGCCCAGGTAAAGTTCGAAAGCTATAACCGTCATACATATTCAAACCACTTTCAGTGCCTACCCAAATAAAACCTTCATCATCTTGAAAAATAGCTTTAACCGAGCCTTGAGACAATCCATGTTCAACTGACAAGTTTTCTAAATATAAATTGTTCACCTCTGCTTGTGCTGTATCTGTAAAAAGCATAGCGTACAGTAAAAAAAGTGAACATAAGGAATTCACAGCAAAAAAACGAAACATAACACCTCGAGAAACTCATGACGAAGACGAATAATACATTTTTAGTATAAGTAAAATACAATTAAAATAAATATTTATCCGAACTAAAAGGGTAAATAAAGGGCATAATTAACAATAACAAACACCCTATTAACATAGACAGTAGCATTTATTTTTTTAAGGTGGTCAATTTTAAGTAAAATAGATTGAAAACAAAAAGCGCTACACCTTGAATCTCTCCCATTAAGGTCTTACATCTACATCATCATTTAATAAAGAATACCGCATTATGAGCAATCCATTATTAACAGTTTCAGATTTACCCCAGTTTTCTCAAATCAAGCCTGAACATATCAAGCCTGCTGTTGAGCATGCGATAGCAGAATGCAAAAAAGTGATTGCAGCAGTGCTTGAAGCAAAAACATTTACCTGGGCTAATTTAATCATGCCTACTGATGAAGCTGACGATACGTTAAGTAAGCTATGGTCGCCGGTATCACATATGAATTCAGTGGTTAATAGTGACGAATTACGTGATGCATACGAATCATGCTTACCACTGTTGTCTGAATACAGTACTTTTGTGGGCCAGCATCAAGGGTTATATCAAGCCTACCAACAATTTGCCAACAGTGATGAATATTCACAATTAAGTATTCCTCAAAAGAAAGTCATTGAGAATGCCTTACGTGACTTTAAATTGTCGGGCATCGCTTTAAACGATAATGACAAAAAACGATACGGTGAAATTGTTACTCGTTTATCGGAGTTAAGCTCAACATTTGGCAATAATGTACTCGATGCTACGCACGCTTATAGTGTTAATATTACCGATAAAAGTGAACTTACTGGCTTACCTGACAGCGCTATAGAAGCCGCAGCAGAACTAGCAAAAGAACAAGAAAAACAAGGCTGGCTATTTACCTTAGACATCCCTAGTTATTTACCCGTAATGACTTACTGCAGCAATGCTATATTACGTGAACAGCTCTATCGTGGCTTTGTTACTCGCGCTTCAGACCAAGGTCCCAATGCCGGGAAATTCGATAACAGCGACATCATGAACGAACTATTACTACTTCGTCATGAATTAGCACAGCTATTGGGCTTTAATAATTTTGCTGAGAAATCAATTGCTACCAAAATGGCATCATCAACCACTGAGGTTTTAGACTTTCTAGAAAACCTAGCGGTAAAATCGAAGGTTCAAGGTCAACAAGACTTAGATGAAGTTAAATCTTTCACTGAAAAAGAATTTAACCAAACAGACTTACAAGCTTGGGATCTGCCCTACTATAGTGAAAAATTAAAGCAAAGCCGTTATGCTATTTCAGACGAAGAATGTCGCCCTTATTTTCCAGAAGAAAAAGTTGTAGCTGGCTTATTTGAAGTTGTTCATCGTTTATTTGGTATGAAAATTAACCAAGTAGCTAACATCGACACTTGGCACAAAGATGTGAAGTTTTATCAAGTATACGATCGCAATAATAATTTGCGTGGCCGCTTTTATTTAGATTTATACGCCCGCGCCCACAAACGTGGTGGCGCATGGATGGACGATTGTAAAAGTCGTCGTGAATTAGCCAATGGTGATATTCAATACCCAGTTGCCTACCTAACCTGTAATTTTAATAAGCCTATTGGTGATAAGCCTGCGCTATTTACCCATGACGAAGTGGTTACTTTATTTCACGAATTTGGCCATGGCATTCACCATATGCTGACACAAATTAACACCAGTGGCGTTTCAGGTATCGACGGTGTGCCATGGGATGCAGTAGAGTTACCTAGCCAATTTTTAGAAAATTGGTGCTGGCAGCCAGAGGCATTAGCCTTTATCTCAGGACACTACCAAACGGGTGAACCACTGCCGCAAGCTATGCTTGATAAAATGTTAGCGGCAAAGAATTACCAATCTGCGATGCAAATGTTACGTCAATTAGAATTCAGTATTTTTGATTTTAAAATGCATAAAGATTACCAACCTGCACAAGATAACTCTGGGTATATTCAGCAAACATTAAATCAAGTACGTGTAGAATATTCAGTATTGAAAGCCGCCGACTTTAATCGCTTTCAACATGGCTTTGGTCATATTTTTGGTGGCGGTTATTCGGCTGGTTACTACAGTTACAAATGGGCAGAAGTATTATCAGCTGACGCCTTTAGCCGTTTTGAAGAAGAAGGGATTTTTAATGCACAAGTAGGTAAAGACTTTCTTACTAATATATTAGAAAAAGGTGGTTCTGAGGAGCCGAGTGTATTATTTAAAGCTTTCCGTGGTCGAGAGCCTAAGATCGATGCTTTACTTCGTCACTGTGGTATTGAAGGATAAATAACGCGGTCAGTTAACGTAAAACACTGAGTGTATTTAAAGAGAACTCACTTTTTAAATACACTCAGTACCCGCCCTATAATTTGGCTTCGGCTCACCGGACCAAATTGTTCAACAGCAATACTCGATAAGTTTTCACCTTTACACCAAATAAAGCCATTGCCATCAATTAATGCTACTGTTTTTATGATGACCCCGTATTGACGGTGATGAACTAATATTATTTGTTCTGGTTTTATCTGTAGGGACTTCCACCAGTGACACACCAGCACATAACTATATTCAGGGATGCGCGGAAACATACTATGTCCAGTGACTTTCCAAATTTTAAAGCCTAAAAACGTCATGTGTTTAGTGTAGGGCGCATTAGATTTCGCGAATAAGTACATTGAGCCACAAAGGTTGTTTCGACTACGACTAACAGTGGCTTATAACTTTTAGAAGCAATACCACAATGCGCCACCACAGTGGCGAAATTGACTTTATTATCGAGTTTCTTAATTAAGTGATATAGCATAGTGCACCCTCATTTATCTATTTTATAGCAGACATTCCGTTAATGAACAGTCCCTTGGTTTTCATCAAGTTGCGCTTTAAATTCTTTCAATCCTTTTTGACATTTTTTACAAATTGAATATTTTCGTGAAAACAAGAGTACGGGCATAAAAGTCAATTGTAATGCTTTTAATGCAATAAGTTGTATGTCATCGCATTGTTGGCTATTTTGACTTAGTGCTAACATACGATGATGTGGAATTAGCAGATATTCTAACGAAACTTGGGGGTTACCCTTTGTTTCATAGAGTACCGCTAAATTATGACAAGTCCCTATCCATGCCATTAATAATTCAATATTCATGGTATCCACTGACCATAAATTATCAAGATATGAAGCGGCTTCTTTATAACAATATTCCGCTTGTACCCATTTTTTATTATCAAAAAATGCATTACCGTCACTCAATAAACGTTGCCATTGCCTCATAGTTCCCCCTTTCCTGTGTCAATAAGTTTAAACTGAATTAATTGATATTTTTGATGATTAACTACCAATAAAAACTTAATGATAATCATTCTCAATTAGATCTTCAAGGAGTATTTTATACTCTCCCCTATTATTTCTCTAATATGAAAAATAAAGTACCCTCTATCGGGGATTAACGGTAACTTGCTTCCCACCTTTTACTTGCACTGTGTTAATATTTTCTCTCGTAAAAGTAATTGCAACTTAAATAGAATATTTATGTCTTTAGAAAAATTCGACTCTCTATACCGACGCGCCGCAGAACGTAAGGGCGGAACTGCTGTGCTAAACCTATTACTAGGTGATACTCAACAAGATAATTTAGTCGCTAAACTAGGTGACGATAGAATTTTATCAGCCTTTACTAAAAAAATTTTTCAAAGTGGTTTTGTTTGGCGAGTGGTAGAAAATAAATGGCCAAACTTTGAAGAAATGTTTTTTAATTTTGATCTGACAAAAATACTGATGATGCCCGAAGAAATGCAAGAACGTAAAGCGGCTGATGCTCGAATTATTCGTAATTTTAATAAAGTAAAAACTATTCAAGCTAATGCCCATATGATGTTTGATGAAATACATAGCGATAATAGCCAGCACGATAGTTTTGCTAAATTTATTGCGGCATGGCCAAGCAATAACATGATAGGTTTATGGGATTACTTAAAGAAAAAAGGTCAACGTTTAGGCGGTAATACAGGACCTTATGCTTTACGTGCTATTGGTAAAGATACTTTTTTATTAACCCGTGACATTGAAGCTTATTTTCGTGCGAATAAAATTATTGACGGCGGACTGCAAAGTAGAAAAAGCTTAATCGCCATTCAAAATGCCTTTAATCAATGGCAAAGTGAAAGTGACTTATCACTGAGTCAACTCAGCCGCTTAGTTGCCTATGCAACCGGTGATAACAATGTTCAAATAGAGTTTGATTAATGGATATATCTAAAATAGCCGTTGGGTACCTTGATAAAACCGATGTTGATTTAGCTAAAAAAATTGCTAAAAAATGGCAATTAGCCTATATCGGTGACAGCGCTTCAGTTACTAAGCATCCAAGCTTACTTTTTTTATTACAAGTCAACTTTCAAGAATTAGAACTGATCAAACTTGATGAGCCTAAACTCGGTGCTATTAAAGTAGACTTTGTTGATGGCGCAGTTGCCCATCGACGAAAATTTGGTGGAGGGCGTGGCCAAGACATTGCTAAAGCGATTGGGCTAAAACATGGTTTTACCCCACATGTACTTGATGCTACCGCAGGCTTAGGACGAGACTCTTTTGTATTGGCTACCTTAGGTTGTACAGTAACCATGAAAGAACGTATGCCTATTGTCGCAGCACTGCTAGAAAATGGCTTAGAACGCGCTAAATTGAACAGTGAGGTCAGTGATATTGCCAGTCGTATGTCACTCGTTCATGCGGCAACGATTGAAGAGGTGTCATTCACTCAGCAACCTGATGTTATTTATCTCGACCCTATGTATCCACATCGTGAAAAGTCGGCCGCAGTGAAAAAAGAAATGCGCGTATTCCAATCACTCGTCGGTGAAGACTTAGATGCAGATGATTTACTTGAACCAGCATTGAAGTTAGCTAAATATCGCGTTGTGGTTAAGCGCCCAAGTTATGCGCCACCCTTAAATAACAAAACGCCTTCAACTAGTATAAAAATGAAGAAGAATCGTTTTGATGTTTATGTGAATCAGGCTATTCCTAAAAACAATTAACCTAGTATCCCGAGTTTAAACAGTCGTTAACATCAATTAATGGACTGTGCTGTATTTGCGCAAGCCCATGAAAAAACTTTCACGGGGCTTGCGATATATTTTAGCCTCTAGAGTTAAAATTAATCAGATTTAACCACAACACACTTCATACTTCATACTTCATACTTGCTCAGTAAAATCTTGTCATAAAACCGTAACAAAGATCAGTAAGAATCAGCATTAATTTATCTGTGAATACCCTTCAAGGATTGACTATGCGAGTATCAAGTTTTTCACGATTGTCTGTTATTGCCATCAGTATTTTTGCTGTCATATTCGTTGCAACCATGTATCATGTTGGCACTTCTCTTACATCAAGTAGAAGCCAGTACGCTGAATATCATGCATTGAAAACGTTAACCACCGTGAAGTTTTATCGCACCATTGCAACCTATCTACAAAACGGTGATGCCAGCCTGCTTAATACCGCCCAAGAGCAACTCAACGAAATAATTACACGCTCAACGAGCTTAGATATTGGTAACTTAAGCCATAACATTACTGAAGAAGCGGGCAAACTTAATAAAAATATTGAAACAAAATATCGTGCTATGGGTAAGTTAAGTGGTAACCCACTCGCTTTGCTTCGTAACAGTGAACAGAACATGGTTGCCATTACTCACTCGCTGATAAAATATGCCTCTGAGAGTGAGGCGCTAGACGAACAGCAACGCATAAATTATTTAGTAACGATGGGCAATATTGCACGCGCATTAAACCATTTAATCAACACGCGTGAAAAGTCGTTCCTTAGCCAAAACATTAGCGATACTGGCTTTAAAAATGCGTTACAAGAATTAGCACAACTGCATCAACAATTAACAAATTATCCTTTATTAGCTATTTTCCTTGAAAGCGACAATGATAGTGATGAAGATGACTTTTTTTCCAATGACGATGATAAAGAAGACATTAGCGAAGAAGCGATTGATGAACTCAATTCACTCATTAATCGTTATCAAAGTGAGTTTGAAAACACCCTAAATTCACAGAATCAGCGCACCGCTGGCTTAGCATTGCTCAAGCAAAATGTTACCGCGTTGGAAGGTATTATTCTTATCGCCGAAACAGAAATATTAAAAAAACAACAAGTGTTGAACCAGCAACTTTATCGAATAGTTATTGGTTTGCTATCCTTTTTAATCTGTTTCTTAGTCGCCAATTACTGGTTGCAACGCAGCGTGATTTTGAATCCATTACGTAAGTTAAGAAACGGTTTTGTTCAACTCGTTGAGCAAGGAAAGGTCGATAACATTACGGATATTCCAGCAAAAACTGAATTGGGCGAAATATCTTCGAGCTTCAATAAAATGGTGAATAAACTTGCACAAGATGATAAAGCGAAAGCACAACAACTTGATTTAGTGGCTAAAGCATTAACAACCATGGAGAGCCAAGTTAAAAACATTTATCAATCATCAAAGAGTACCAGCACGCATGTACAAGGTGCTCGCGAAATTATGAATGCATTAGGCCAAGCGACTGAAACGGTAAATACGTTGTCCGAGCAGGTAGTAAATAACGCACAAGCGACTCAACAGGCAATGGAAACAAGTCAAAGCCGAGTTGCACAAGTGCTCGCTGCAAGCGATTCAACCAGTATGGCTGCACAACAAAGTAAAACTGCGATAACCTCACTTTTTCAATCTGTTGACAGTGTAACTTCTATCGTTGATGTTATTGGCGCAATTGCGGATCAAACTAATTTATTGGCGTTAAATGCAGCGATTGAAGCAGCAAGAGCAGGTGAACACGGCAGAGGCTTCTCGGTTGTTGCTGATGAAGTGAGACAACTTGCTGGTAAAACTCAAGATTCGCTTAAACAAATATCTCAACGTTTAGATCAGCTACAAAGTGCAAGTAACTCAATTGAAAAAACAATTATTGATATTGAAAAAGCGTCATACAACCAAAAAACAATTGCCGACCAATTACAAGAAACGGCTTTAGAAGTTACTGGCCAAGCGAAATTATCAGCCACCGTCGCACAAGACTCCCTTACGCAAATAACATTGCAACGCCAGCACTTTATTGCGTTTGAACGCGCAATGAGTAATGTTGATAAAGAAGTGAGTAACTCTCAAGAGCTTGCTAATATCATTTCTATTGATGTGAATAGCCATGTCAATGATATTGGTTTAACACTCGATAAAAGAGCCTAACGTTAAAAGTTATTTTAGTTATATTTATCGATAAATAGATGCATCTCTGCGTTCTATCTTCTAAAATAAGCGTAGTAATGAGATTTTTTGAGGCTTTTATGGCAAAAGCACTTTGTAAATGGAAAAAAAAAGACATAGAAAAAAGTCTTCATGAGCTTGCGCATATTGTTGATAAACCACGTTTTATCTGCAAAGACTGCGCGCGTTCCGCACACGATAAAAATTTTTTATGTAAAGCGATAACGCTTCCACTAAACCATCCACCGAGTTAACCCTTAAAATAAGAAGAATTTTTATGATTGAAGAAAATAAATCCATGCCTTCAGGCGAATTGTCACAGTTAAAAGACGGCAATATGATTACCCATAATACCGATGAGCTTTTTGCCAACAAAAAAGTGGTGTTATTTGCCGTTCCCGGTGCCTTCACCCCAACGTGTTCAGCCGCTCATTTACCCGGTTATGTTGTATCAGCTGATGAATTAAAAGCTAAAGGAGTCGATGCCATTATCTGTTTATCGGTAAATGATGCTTTTGTAATGAATGCGTGGGGCGAGGCACAAAATGCTGAAAATATTATGATGCTTGCTGATGGTGACGGTAGCTATACGAAAGCACTTGGTTTAGTTATGGAAACAGCCAGCTTTGGTGGCTTACGCTCTCAACGTTATGCTATGGTCATTGAAAACGGCATCATTATTAATTTACATGTTGAGAAACCTAAAGAATTTGACGTCAGTAAAGCTGAAGCTATTTTAAAAACGCTATAAGTTAATGATAATGATTTGCGTTAGTTATCTCATTGTTTTTTATGTATTTTAAATAATTTTTATTATGGTAACTTACGCTTTTTAGCTTGTAACACACACACAAAACAGGCAAGATTAGATTATATATATTAATGAGGCACTATCATGTTAAAACCTGAAATGGTCAAGCAACTAAATAATCAAATAAACTTAGAGTTTTACTCGTCAAACTTATACTTACAAATGAGTGCTTGGTGTGAAGAGAAAGGCTTTGAGGGTGCCGCAACATTTATGCGTAAACATGCGGCAGAAGAAATGGACCACATGACACGTTTATTCACGTACGTCAGTGAAACCGGCGCGTTACCTATTATCGGTACGGTTGAGTCACCACCACACGAATTTAAGTCATTAGCTGACATATTTGAAAAAACATACGAGCATGAATGCCATATTACTGAACGTATCAATACATTAGCGCATCAGGCATTTACGAACCAAGATTATTCAACGTTTAACTTCTTGCAATGGTATGTCGCAGAGCAACACGAAGAAGAAACCTTATTCAAAAGTGTTTTAGATAAAATTAACTTGGTTGGCCATGACGGTCATGCGTTATTTTTTGTTGATAAAGATTTAGCAGAAATGGCTAAAGTAGGTACTACAAGTATCATGACGGGCGCACCCGTTTAGTCACAATCAATAATACACCAGATAGAAAGGGCTTCTATATGAAGCCTTTTTAGATGATATCCTATCATTATTCGTTAAAAACGTATCCTTCACCACGAAAAGTTTTAATCTGTGATTTATCAGTATTCACTAATAACTTTTTTCTGATGGTTGAAATATGCATATTAATACTTCGATTAGACTCGACCAGACTACGCTTAAATATATGCTCAGCGATACTTTCACGGGTCACTAGTTGTGGAAAATCACTCATCAGCAACCACAATAAATTAAATTCTAATCCGGTCATTGTAACCAAACGGTTGCAGCAATAAACTTCTCGACTACCTGGAAAAATTTCTACATCGGCGATTATAATTTTATCAGATACCAACATTATATTGTTTGATCAAACAAACTCACTTTATAACCAGTAGGAGCAGTGTCATCAACTTCAACAACCATAAATTGCTCTTTCGATTCTTCATCTAGGACGAGTTCAAAAGCATTCAAGATAATCTCACTGCTGTTGTCTTTAGCAACCACATAAACTTGGTAGGTATTATTTTTTAAATACACGAGTTCGCTGTTGGCAAAGCTAACGGCTTTTTTATAAAAAGCACTCTCAATGGTTTCATCACTTCGGACAAAATAAATAGTAAACGTACCAAAATCAGTACTGTCGACAAGATTAACCATTTTAATTTCATGATCATAAATACTTGTTCTACTACTATTACTAACGACTAACGAATGCACATTTAGCTTTATCTCATCAATATTACCATCACCGTCTTCATCAACATCACCATCTCCATCGTCATCAACAGCCACTTCATCAATATAAAAGAAAGCGGTTTTATGGCTATTTTCCCCTAAAGAAAGTAAATGGTTTTTCAACAATAGTTCATTTCCATCACCGACAACCAAATCGACACTGTAGTCTCCTTTAGCAAGTTCAATAGGCTGACTTAACACACCTAACGATAAGGCTTTAATTTCTGGAGAGTCGTCTACACCATTTAAATATAAGGAAAATTCACCTTGATAATCAGGTAGCAAATCATGCTTACCAATCGCATTGTACGCATTAATTTTTGCTTCTGAGTCAGAATCAATAAATGATTCTATGAGTGAATTAGACATTTTATCAAGGATATATGGTGAGCTTCCCACGCCATTATTTTCACGTATTGCGATGATATATTGGCTACTGTATGAAAAGCTTATATCATTCGATTGAAACAAAACTTCAGTGCTTCCTGGTGTTGTGATATAAAAAATATAATCATCTTGATCAAATTTTTGATTAACCGATAATTCTTGATAACTGTAGCTACCAATAAAGTTAGCTTCATTGAAGGTTTCATCGGCTTTAGATAAATAGACATCGATACCTTCGCTATCGTCATGCATATTCAACACTCTAAAATTGAAGCGATCGTAGCTATCATCATCTTCATCATCAATAATATCTATATCGTAAGTGGTCACTGAAGGCGCTAAAATATCTTCTCCGATGACAATCAATTGAATCGCATCATTGTTAATTTTGATACTATTGGTATAAACGACCGTTAAGTCGCTACTGTCTGTGCTATCGCCATCTTGCCACGCCAGTTCATAGAAGTAAGAACCATTGTCTACAATGTTTGTGTTCGATGCACTGCCATAAGGGATACCGTTATAAGTAAACTCAATATCATCGTCACTTGTCGAAAAATCTTCATCTATCGTTAAATAGATCGCAGGAGAATTCTTCGTGGTGTTGTAGAGCTTCACATAACCTTCTGCATTAGAGTCACTATCAGACCCACCGCAAGCTGATAGACTTAATATTATCGTCATTACCATTAAAAACTTTATTCTTTTAATGCAAAGTATGTACTTTTTAGTATTCATTGACTCACCTAACTCTTTATTGTTGTCTGCGCTTTATTAGCCGTTTAAATATTGCCAATGAAATTTTGGCAGCTTCAATGGCAATAGAGTCAAGTGCTGCTGATTAGTTCTGACCTTTACACAATCTTTGCATTTCTTTATCTTGGTGGCTTTTTGTTTAGACAACATCTCGTGTAATAACACGACTATTCAAGATATAATGATTTATAAGAAATAAAGTAAACTTAAAATCATAGGAAAATGCTTTGCAAATTGACGTGTTAGTTATTGGTGCAGGTGCTGCAGGATTGATGTGTGCGGCAACTGCCGGTTATCGCGGTAAGAAAGTCATTGTTGTCGATATGGGCAAAAAACCAGGCCGTAAAATACTGATCAGTGGTGGCGGACGCTGTAATTTCACTAATGAAAATGCCCGTGCGGAACACTATATTTGCCAAAACCCTCACTTCATAAAATCAGCATTAAGTCGTTATTCAGCACAAGACTTCATTGAACTTGTTGAACGCCATGGCGTAAATTATCATCATAAAACATTAGGGCAATTATTTTGTGATGACAGTGCAAAAGATATTGTTGACGTTTTGATGACCGAATGTGATTGGGCAGGCGTTGACGTTAAAATGCGTAATGAAGTACTCTCAGTCACTAAAACTGACAGTGGTTACCAAGTCCAAACAACAGAAGCCAGTTATAGCTGCAAATCATTAGTGGTCGCTTCTGGCGGCCTAACAATGCCAAAACTTGGCGCAAGTCCTATTGGCTATAAAATAGCAGAACAGTTTGGCTTGAATGTATTACCAACAACAGCGGCATTAGTGCCTTTTACTTTGCATGATCACGATAAAACCCGCTTTGATGGTTTATCTGGTATAAGTATATTTACTGAAGTCGCTAGTGACAGCGGCGAAACCTTTAAAGAAAATATTTTATTTACCCATCGAGGTTTGTCTGGCCCCGCCATTTTGCAAATATCCTCTTTTTGGCAAGCAGGTCAAGAAGTAACCATTAATTTGTTACCCGATCACAGCTTAAATGACATCATCGCTGAATGGCGCCAGCATCAGGCGCAAAAATCGCTTAAAAATTTGCTCGCGACCTTACTACCCAAAAGGTTCATTGAGTGCTTAATTGAAAGCAAAGACATTCCAGACAAAGCGGTTAATCAACTCAACCATGCAGAAATTCAGGCCATTCATGCTTTTATTCACC
This sequence comes from Colwellia sp. MB3u-55, assembly GCF_014076785.1. NCBI lineage: Bacteria > Pseudomonadati > Pseudomonadota > Gammaproteobacteria > Alteromonadales > Colwelliaceae > Colwellia > Colwellia sp. MB3u-55. The sequence continues at coordinate 30,453 of NZ_JACGUS010000071.1, read as the reverse complement.
AATGGCAAATCAAGCCCAATGGCACTGAAGGTTATCGAACAGCGGAAGTTACACTTGGCGGTGTTGATACCGACGAATTATCTTCAAAAACGTTTGCCGCCAAAAAGAGCGATGACTTGTATTTTATTGGTGAAGTGATTGACGTTACTGGCTGGTTGGGGGGTTATAATTTTCAAGCGTGCTGGGCTCAAGGAGTGGCAACCGGCTTGGCGGTAGTGTAATAAATAATAGTATCTTAGTCTGCGCTATTCCGGTTGTTATTCTAACGTCTACTGACTCGACTAAGAACTTCGCCCTATTAAGCGACTATTCATCAGTAGTTATACAGATTTGTTAAATCCCTTATTAACAAATCTGGTTACGCCCATTACATTTCGCTTGGTATAAGCGTTTATCTGCATTATTCATTATTTGGTCAATCGATTTGATCTCATTTGAATTTTCTACCACACCCACTGATACTGTGATCTTTAATGATTGATTTTCAAAAGGAATAATAAGGGTTTCTATTGATGCTCTTATTCGTTCGGCAATGATACTGGCATTATTTTTGTCGGTATTAGGTAATAATATGGCAAATTCTTCCCCACCCACCCTAGCAAAAGTATCATAGCTTCTGAGGTGCGTCTGAACATTGTCTGCAAAACCCTTTAAAAATGCATCACCGGCAGCATGACCAAATTTATCATTAATATGCTTGAACTTATCTAAGTCCAAAAACATTATTGAAAATATTTTGTTTTTACTGCTACTTCGATTGAACTCGGCCTCAGCTTTTTCATAGAAATAGCGGCGATTATAAATACCGGTAAGAGAGTCGGTAGTAGCAAGCTTTTGAAATTGTTCAGACATAAGCTGTAACGCTCTCGCGTTTGCCTTTTTTTCTGTAATATCTGTGATGTACATATAAAGGTAATCATTGTGAACAATCTGTTCGGTAACGAGAAACCACTTACCATCTTGGGTATCGACTTCAAATGCTCGATAAGGACAACTTCTTCTCTTCGCTGAGGCATGAGATAACCAAGCTTCTAAAGTTGTAAATTCAATATTAATCCCTTTTGAACTATTGAAGCAGTCTGCACTTAGCTCAGAAAAGCTTTTGTTAAGCGCCTCTTTAGCAGACATACCAAATAATCGACCAATAGCATCATTACAATAAATGAGACGATCATCTCTATTGAAAATTCCTACTCCATCTTTAGTTAATGCTAAAGACTCAATGATTATCTTCTCAATTGAAATGTCCATCATTTACTTATCCCATTACAAAGATACCGCTAATGTATCTTAGCTAACTCCCAGAGTGCTGTTAACTTATCGACAAATAATTTATCGCCTGCATTTGTCGAAGCAACAAACAGTTTAAAATTAGTGTCATCAAGACGAGTAACCGTCACTATGGTATTTTCATCTGTTGCTTTGCCATAAGTAACACTGATGTCTTTAATCTCGTGAAATTGGACTTTTTCAAGCTGGAAACCATCATTGTCATCTTGCCAATAAGAGAACACTTCTTTATCGGTAAAGCCATTTCCGTCATCACGAATAGTTAGAAAAGCATCACTATAAAAATAATGGATCGTTTCATCGGCAGCAACAACATTCTGTCGATAAAGATATTTCATGTCGTGTTGCATAATTTCATTTTGCGAAATAACCGAATCACTTGGCAAAAAAGGCGTTTCTTGGGCGACGGTTAAACTCAGCAGTGGTAAACATAATATAATCGCAACAATGCTGTGTATATTCCATCTTGAATTGTACTGAATGGCCTCACTGTTTCGATCGTTAATACTATTAATGTATTTTACAAAAGGAATGAAGAGTAAAGGTAATAGCATTATTAACACATTCAGAACCTTTTGCTCTGTATAGTTACCCACTAATGAGAGTATTAAATACACCAATGCAAAAATTACCGCTATAAAAGGCAGCATCACTTTGTTTTTATCAAAACGTTCAATACTGTCATTTTTTAATGCTAAAAATAGTGGATAGAACCAAATGATAGAAAAGAAACCTCGTACGATTGGCATGATATCGCTTTGCTGCTTTTGTTTAATAACCTGCCAATTTCGATACATCCAATAGGCACTATAAAGTCCAAAGGTAAAAAATGACAGGGTAATAAATTTAACTAGTGCTACTGGAAAAAAATGACTATTAGCAAATACCGGTCGTTTATTAGACTCGATTCGCCAGCTAACAAGAAGTGCAACCAAGCCGATAGCATAAGTCCACATTGCGATAAGCATCCAACTCGCTAAAGGGCTTTCTTCATCGTCAACGTCAACCGTACTGGTTGTCTGTTTCGCATATTTAGTAATGCCATAGTAAGCTTTACTTCTTAACGTTTTTCTTGCAGCAAGATAACTTTCCACTTCATTTGCCGGAATATGATCAGTCTTAGAGCGGTATTCAAAGGTTAAGTTTAAGATATTATCGGTAAAGGAAACATCGCGTTTAAAAAAGAAAAAATCATTGTCTTCAACGAAGCTATCATCATCAAATTCCCAGTTTTGTTCTTCGAATTCTAAGGTGATTTTATTAATAATATTATTTGGGTAAGCGAACCACAGCGGCGCAACTCTTGCGACTTGCTTGGGCTTATAAACAGCATTTCTGATATCCGTAGGATAGAAGCTTCTTTCATAATCAACCTCTCCTTTTTTCCAAAATTCGTTAATCGTGTAGCTTTCGGCTAATTTCAAAACGCCTGTTGAATAATCTGTTGTAATATCAACGGCGGAAGTAGCTGTTAATTTAGGATAAGTACTTTGATAAAAGGTTTCATAGTCTGTGGAAAGTTTCTTTTTACCCGCTTGTTCAATTTGACTGTGCTTAGTTTGTGCGGTATCACCTAAATATTCACTGACAATATAATAGGGCACTGCTTGCTCTACATTTTCGCCAATAACATAACGGTCTTCAACATGAGTATAAGAATTTGAATGACTATTAGCCATTGATGTTAATGCTGTTTCTCCCGATTTGACTACCAAGGCAAATCCATAATCCGGTTGAAAAAGATACGCTAAACGTCCTTCTTGATAACTTAACGTCGGATCTAACCAAATACGTTTACCATTAAATTCTAAGGTAACAATAACGTGATTAAACAAATTAACCGCAGGGAGTTGTTCAACAAGAAATTTAGTTTCTTCGGTATTAACTAAGGCGGGATATGCATCAATGCCCAATGCGTTTAACAGCGTAATAAACAATAAGGCTTTGTCTTTACAGTCGCCATATTTCAACGCTAAGGTTTCATGGGCCGGTGTCGGTAAATGGGAATTAACCCCCATTTCTAAGCCAACATAGCGTATATTGTCTTGCGTATATTTTAATGCTGCTGCAATTTGCTCTGCTTGGCTTTTATTTTTTTGCTGAAGCTCATTAGCAATTTCAATAATCGTTTTATGTTGTTCACTCGGTTGATATAAGGTTTCAGCCCAGACAGCAACATCGCCCCAGTTTTTACTTTCACTAAATGATACTAAGCCATAAGGTTCATACCAACCCGGCACTTCGCTTGCTGATGACAGTGTTTCAGCGTTATGCATATGCACTTGGTATTCGGTGTACTCACCCAGCTTTTTTTCTGTAATTGGCACTGACACATTGCGCGTGCTGGAAAATAAAGGCTTACTTTTCCCCCAAAGCACTCGAACAAATTGATCTCGTACTGGCACACTCCAACTCAGTGTTCGGCTATAAGCAAAAATACCTTTATAAACCGGGTTGTCGCCATAACGCGTAAAACTATAATCAAGGTTGTCACCCTCTTGAATATCGTCAATAAGGATATTGAGTGTTAAGGAGCCATTGTAAATTTGATTTTCTAATTCGGTTTCTCGGTTTAATAATGAAATCTTTGCACTCGACAATTTGTCAATACGTTGCCCATCTCGAATAACGAACAAGGTATTGAGTACCAGCTTTCGGTAAGTAGGGTCAAAATCAAGATTTATTTGCGAGATATAATCAACACCAGCTTGGTTTACAACTGTTTGAACATAGCGAGAATACCAAGCACTTTGTTGTTTTTCAGATAATTTCCTTTGTGAATCCAGTAATTGATAAAATACACCATCGGTTATTTCGTCTACGGGAATGTCTTTTGCTAGTGTGATATCACGAAACTCAACCCAAGTAGGGGCTGCTTCAATATAAATGTCATCATATTTTTCGCCGTGCGTTAAGCCGCTCAGTAAGAGTAATAAGGCACTAACGATAAATATTTTTATTGGGGGTAAAGAATTGAAAATACGCAAAAAAAATCCTTTTTTTTATTATTTAGTTAGTTTGCCTTTAATTAGGTCAATAAAGCAACATTTTTAACAACATTAGCGATGCGAATCAAAAGCTCCACTGCCTATAAAAGTAAAGTCCGCTTAGGTTTTTCTTGCTATGCTTGTCGAGCTACAATGCCGCCCTACAATTCAAGCGTAAATAATCTATGACTATAAATATAGAAACCAGTAACTGCCCTCTTTGCCAACAAAAAAATTGTTGTGATGTCGATTCACCTAAGCAATGTTGGTGCACTCTAGAAAAAGTGCCCAAAGCCTTAATTCAACAAGTTCCCGGTAAAGCCAAGGGTAAAAGTTGTATCTGCCAAGCATGTATTAAAAAATTTAATTTAACTGAAAAAGATAACTTCACCGCACTGTAACGTAATTCCCAACTCGCTAATTTTTAAACATTTAGTACTGCAAGTACTTAATCAGCAGAGGAAAAACACTTTGCCTATTTACTGTAAATGATACTACTGAATGTTTTCTCTTTATGTCCTAATACCAAGGAAAAGCAATGTTAGCTGATGCACAAAAAATAGCGGTAACATTAACTGAAACTCGTCGCCCGTGGAGCGCTACAGCAACGTTAGGGTTAACCTTACTGTTTTTTATCCTCTACTTTATTATTTCGATTACTGTTCTTGCTATAGCCGCAGGCATAGAAGTCGCCGCACCAGGAATGAGTATAGATCGCGTCCTAACCGCTGGAGTAAAAATAAGTCAAAGATTAGCACTCGATGGTGACTTTAATGCGATTAACTATCTGATCACGGCTTTATGTTTAACCCCCTTGATCTTTTATTGCGCAGCAAGAAGAAAGCTAACAACAGCTGCGGCCTATTTAGGTTTTAACAAATGGCCAAATAAAGCCAACTTCATTAATTATAATGTTGTCCTAATAGGTTATTTTATCTTTTCTTACTTTGCCTCAGATGCCTTAGGTATAAAAACGCCACAAAGTATGATAAATATTTATAACACTACTGATTATCTATTCTTGCTCTTTATTGCCGTCGTGATAGCCGCCCCATTTTTTGAAGAACTTATTTTTAGGGGCTTTATCTTTAAAGGATTAGCAAGCTCGCCTTTAGGTGTTATTGTTACGATTATTATAACCAGTGTGTTATTTACTTTAATTCATGCGGGCCAGTACGATATAAACATACTCGTGGTATTATTTCCTTTAGCCATTATTTTAGGTGTATCACGCTATAGTAGCGGTGGTATTTACCTTCCGATTTACCTGCACTTTATAAATAATTTATACTCCAGTGTAACTATGTATTTATTCATGAACTAGCTAGATAGCGATAACATTAACCCTAGTGAGTTTAATTCATTTCATTATTAACGATGAGCGTAGCAATGAACGAACTTTATCCAGAAATCACACCTTTTGATCATTTTTTATTACCCGTTGGTGACCAACATAAACTCTATGTAGAACAATGTGGTAATCCAAAAGGACAAGCCGTTGTTTTTATTCATGGTGGGCCAGGAGCTGGATGTTCAGCCAATGACCGACGTTTTTTTGATCCTGAGAAATATCTCATTATATTATTTGACCAACGTGGCTGTGGTCGTTCGTTGCCTTTTGGTAGTTTAGATAATAATAATACTCAGTTATTAGTTGCCGATATTGAGAAAATTCGTCTAAAGCTAAAGATTAAAAAATGGCATGCTTTTGGTGGTTCTTGGGGATCAACACTGGCTTTAGTCTATGCACAAACTCACCCTGAATCAGTGATCAGCTTGGTATTACGCGGTATTTTTTTAGGCCGTGCCGAGGATACTCGATGGGCATTTGAAGGAGGAGGTGGTACTCGAATTTTTCCTGATTATTGGCAAGAGTATCTTGATGCTCTGCCTAATGGTGAAATTCAGACCGGTGTTAAAACAGCCTACGACATTATGACAGGTGACGATAAAATAGCCGCAGAGCGAGTTGCACAAGCATGGGCTAAATGGGAGATCCGTTGTTGCACGCTAAAGCCTAACGAAGAGTTTGTTGCTGCACTCACCGGCGATGATTCTTCTTGGACTCTCTCTCGTCATGAGGCTCATTATATGGTGTATGGCTGCTTTTTATCGGAAAATCAGATACTAAAAAATTGTCATAAGATTGAAAATATTCCTATGGTTATTGTTCATGGCCGTTACGATATTGTCTGCCCTTTTGACAATGCTTGGCTCTTACATCAACAACTGCCAAATTCAACATTGTTCAGTACAATTGCTGGCCATGCTTCAATTGAACCTGAAACAAGAGATCAGTTAATTAATGCCACCAATAAAATGCTAACGCTATAATATTGTTTATTATGAGCTTTTTTTTAATGATATGGCTTGCTTACTTTCATTATTGTTAAAAGTACTACTGTAAAAAATAGTAATAATTCTCTACACTAAGCCAATAATTATACAATATAAAACGCTTAGGATTAAAAAATGAGAATTGCCCCCACAGTTCTTTTAGCATTAATAGTGGCTTTTTCAAGTCACTCATTACCTGTTAAAGACAACGTTACACATTATAAAGTGACTTTCGAAAACGCGGTTCATCATGAAGCGCGAATTTCGGTAACCTTTCCAGACATTGAAAGCCAAGTTTTGACCGTTCAAATGAGCCGCACCTCTCCAGGGCGCTATGCTTTACATGAATTTGCTAAAAACGTTTATAACGTGACTGCTGTAAACAGTATGGGCGAGCCCTTAGAAATTACGCGACCTAACCCTTATCGGTGGGCAATCGACAATCACGATGGTGAGGTAACCGTAACGTACACCTTATTTGGTGACCGCGCTGATGGTACTTATGCTCAAATAGACAGAACACATGCTCACTTGAATATTCCTGCTACGTTTATGTGGGCATCAAACCATGAGAAGCGTCCTATCAAAGTAACATTTGAACCTTTTAGTTCAACATGGAAAGTGGCCACTCAGCTACAAAAAACCCAAGATAAATATACCTTCACTGCCCCCAACTTAGCCTATTTTATGGACAGCCCAACAGAGCTTAGTGACCACCAAGTAAAAAGCTGGACTGTTCACTCAAATGGCAAAGATTACCAAATTAACTTAGCTGTGCATCACAATGGTCTAGAGGAAGATTTAGTTGAATTTACCCGTCAAGCTAAAGCTGTAGTTGCTGAACAAATTAAAGTTTATGGCGAATTACCTGCTTTTGATTACGGAGAATACACTTTTATTGCCTGTTATTTACCCCACGTCAATCGCGATGGCATGGAGCATAGAAACTCAACAATTCTCACTAATACTCAATCATTAGATGAAGGGAATTTTTCACAATTAGGCACCTTATCACATGAGTTCTTTCATGCTTGGAATGTTGAACGCATAAGACCTAAAGCATTAGAACCTTTTAACTTCAGTGCTCATAACATGACAACAAACTTATGGTTCGCCGAAGGTTTTACTTCTTACTATGACAAATTAATGATCCGCAGAGCGCAAGAGTCTACGGTTGATGAATACTTAAAAGCTGTTACCAAGACGGTTAATCAGGTTGAGCAAGTACCTGGTCGAAAATTTTTCACCCCTGAAGGTGCGAGTATGCTGGCAACGTTTACTGATGCGGGTACTGCTATTGATAAAACTAATTTTAGTAATATCTTTTTCAGCTATTACAGTTATGGCAGTGCCATGGCATTAGCACTAGATTTATCTATTCGCCAGCAATTTCCAGGAAAATCACTTGATGATTTTATGAGAAAAATGTGGACAGATTTTGGTAAACCAGTAATTCCTTACACCCGTGAAGATTTACGCCACACCTTAGGGGCTTTATTAAATAATGATACCTTTGCTAAGCAGTTCTTTGAGCAATATATTTATGGACAAGTAAAGCCTGATTACGCATCACTATTAACTCATGCTGGCTTAAAAGTAGTCAGTGCTCACCCGGGTGATGCTTTTTTAGGTCAGGTTAAATTTAATTTTAGTGGCGAAGCTGCCATTATTGAGAAACCAATAAAAATTGGCTCTCCTCTTTATCAAGCAGGTCTTGAACGCACTGACCAAATAGTTAAAGTAGGTCGAAGAACTATAGGTAACGACAGTCAATGGACAAGTGCATTAGGGCAATTTAAACCGGGCGAAAGTACAACGATTGAATACATTCAACGTGGTGAAAAACTATCAACCACGATTACCTTTATTGAAAATCCAGAAGTGAAAGTAATAGCCCTAGATGATGAAGAGATAAGCGAATCACAAAAAGCATTTTTATTGGCATGGCTTGGCGTAGATAAGCCAGAAGAAAATAGCGATAAAAATAAATAGAGTTCTAACTTCTAGCCTGTAAAAGTTATGCAAAAAGTAAAGTTAACCTTTCCATTAACTTTACTTCTTTCAATTGCTTATTGTAAGTTTACATTTTAATCACTTTTATATTACATTTATTACAAATGATAATTATTACCAATAAAGGCTTTATTTTTATGGTGATTCAGTTGTAATATATCAGCTATAATTTGTTGTTATGCTAAGAGCTAGTTTCTTTTTAGCGTATTTTATAGGACTTTTTTGTGTCATATTGCCAAGAAAAAATCGAAGAATTTACTCATCCCATAATTAATTTATTAGGCGACCAATTAACATGGCGCTGGGAAGACAGATTTTCCGCTATGCTGTCTGAATTCTCTCGTGATAAAAAAGATAAAACGCTAGACGCACTTCGCCAGCAATTTCAACATGAATGGAATAAAAAAACGGCAAAAAAAGCACCACATGAAATTAAAGAATACTTAGGTCCCTTAATTAAACTTAACAAAGATCAACTTATTTTAGCTCGACCTGCCACAGATTCAACACCAGCGATTATAGCGTTATGGTGGCCTTGGGGACACGGAGGCACGTATTCATTGCGTTTAGCCGTATTAGATTCACCTTATGAATACGATGAGTCTGCGCAAAGTGATGGAAAGCTCTTTAGTCGCTTAAAGAGCATGTTTTCTTAATGAACATCGACAATAAATCTGATATTACAGTCTCTTACTTTTAAATCTATACCCACCCAGTCTATTTAGGTTTTATTTGTCTATATGAAAATTAACACCTTGCTCTGATAATACCTTGATAAAGTCTCTTTTACTGCACTGTGCCACTTGCTGGCAAACAATCAGATATTTATCTATAGCAGGCTGATAGTCTTGCACTGCAGCCTCTTGTAACCAAAATAAAGCTTGGTTTAAATCTTTTTCTCCATGCTTACCTGTGATGTAAAGTTCAGCTAAATTAACTTGCCCAAGCTTGTAGCCTCTTTCAGCTGAGAGATTGAATTTTTCAAAAGCTAATTCAATATGGTTATCTATATAGCTCGCTTCTAAAAAAGCTAAACCTGAATTGTTCTGTCTTGCGCCGGGGAAGTAAGTACTACTTAAAAAACGCTTTTTCGCGGTTACAACAGGCTTACCCCTTAATTCATTTTTAATCGGTCTTTCAACCCGATAAATAGCACCTTGCGTGCGCATTTTATGTAATTCAGCGAAACTGTAATGATATTCTTTTCTTGAAAAAAAACTAAAGTGGGTTACATGCCCGACTCTAATGCTTTCATCTGCACCATGCTGCATACGATAAAATAATCGGCTATAGACCACGGTTGCTACATCACCGGTAATATCAACAATCTTCCCAATACGGTATTTTTCATTGGGTCGTAACTCACTAGAAAGATATCGAAAATCAACATGGTAGAAATCATTAACAGCAGGGTTTTCGATAAACTGATCAGACAATTGATGTTGTTTGATTTCACCTTGTACTAAGTAACTTAGGAACATTAACGTTAAAAGCGATCCTAAGAATTTGCTGATCAGTCGCCAAGCAGGAAATAGATTTTTCGATAACTCTTTTATCCGCTGTTTTGGCAAAACATTAACATCAGCTTTGCTCCAACATTGCTGGCATTGAATAACCGTGGTTTTTTTCACAGGATAAAAAGGAATACTTTCAATAAAAAAGAAGGCATATTTAATCACGCCTTTCACCTGATGATGCTTACAACCACAATCAGGGCAAGTTAACTCATTGATTATACTACCTTCAATTATTGATTCACTGTATTCCATTTTATACTCTTTTTTTATTCCATTATTTTTTATACCATTGGTACAAAAATCATACAAGCATTAATTACGAAAAGATTAGTAGACGTATATAGAAATAAAGTCGTGATAGTGAACGTCATTATTCGCTACCCTTTAATGCATGGATCACAGGTTTGTTAATGTATTGACGCAAAGGAAAGTAGCAGGCAAATAACGACAGCATGCTGATCATCGCTAAGGTCACTATAAACACCGGCAGTAATTCTAAGCTGATGTAGTGGCTGACTTGCTCACTAAAACCAACGGTTAATAGAGACAACACGCCAACACTCAGCAGTACGCCCAAGAATATTGCACTGGCATTGTCTTTAATAATCAATTTAATTAAGTCGCTTCGTTTAGCGCCAATGGCCATGCGTGTTCCAATTTCAAAACGGCGCATTTGGGTGCTGTAACTTAAAATGCCATACAGACCAATCGCTGATAAAACGAAGGTAATAACCGTGAGTGTTGCAGTAGTAATTGCCGCCGTATACTGGCTAAATAATCGTTGAGCCTTTTGCTGTGCTAAGGTTGAGAATTCAAATAAACTGATCGATTTACTGGTCGATTTAATCGCAGACACTAACTGTTCTCGCGTTAACGTTTGATTGTCTTTTAGTTTAATCAGTAAGTTAGAACGACTTAAATTAGGCATGTAAACACGCGTTGGAATAGATGTTTTTCCCGGCAATTTATGATCGTTAACGATACCTATTATGGTATACGCACTAGGGCCGCCAAAAGAAAGATGCTTACCGAGCGCTGCACTTAAATTACCTTGTTCCTCGGTAACTAATTGCTTGGCGAGTTGCTCATTAATAATCAGTACTGGCGCTCGGTCAGTAAAGTGACTTTCAATGAAGTTATCGCCCATTAATAAATTCTGTCCCATTAATGAGAAATAATGACTATCGACGCTTTTACCCAGCGGTAATACGGTTTGATTAGAGGTTACTTCGGTTAGCGACCAAGTACCTTCACCATCGGTTAACGGTGAACTATTTCTACTCGCCACACTCACTTGCGGTAATTCTGAAATTTTTTGTTGAATCTCTGCGGTAATAGCAGAGCTCTCTGCGCGTGTTAATTCAACGGCATCAGATTGAGTAAGTACTACACTGCTTAATTGCTCAACGTTCATCACTGACGGATCGTAAATAGTTTGTAATGAGGTTTTTAATAAATTTATATTAATAAAAAGTAATACGGTAGCCACGGTAACTTGACTGATCACTAAGAAAGTACGCATCCCTTTCGACACTTGCAGCCCTGTTCCTTTACCGCTGGTTTGAATGCTGTTATTTAAGCGACGTAAGTCTATCGCTCGGTAACTTAACAAAGCAAATAGAATGGCTAAGAGTAAAGAGGTTATTACCGCGCTGGTTAAGGTGAATAAGCCAAGGCTTAGCTCATTAACGCGAGGCAATACCTGTTGCAAGTTTGTTTGTAATACCTCAAAGCCTGCTTGTGCAATAAGTAGGGCTAATAATAATACGCCAAACATCAGCAGAAATGATTCAGCAAAAAGTACACTAAAAAGGTCTTTACGTTTAGCACCAACCGCTGCACGTAAAGCTAATTGGTTCTTTTTTTCAACCGTGCGTGACAGTTGTAAGTTAGCGATATTAATAAACGCGATGGCTAACAAGCCAATAACGCCTAATAACAATAAATAAGCGCTACGGCCACCATCACCTAAAATTACTGATTGAAATGACAATAATTTCACTTCGATATGCCAGCCTTTGTTGTAGCCATTTTGGTCGATATTCTCTTGCCAGGTTTCATTCACTAGCTGGGTAACTTTCGCTTGCGCTTGTGCAACATTTTCATCTTTAGCAAGTTTGCCAATAAAGGTTAAGTTATTCGCCCTATCCCACCAACGTGCTCGATACGTTTCGCCGCCAGCATTAAAGTTAAAAGGTAGCCAAACTTTGGTTTCTCGGCCAATGGTTGATATTTTAGGTTCAATAAACGCTGACGACAAAACACCAATAACCTGAAAACTTATACCACGAAAAGTCACTTTTTCATCGAGAATATCCGTTGCTTCAGCAAAGTCATTCACCCATGTTTGATAACTTAATACCGCAACAGGAATATTACTATTAATGTGCTCAGACTCAGAAAATGGTCGCCCTATAGCCATACTTGCCGCAGTAAGATCAAACCATTCAGGGGTAACATAGGCGGTTGATAATGTTGGCTGCGTGGCGAGTGACGTTAATACTTCATCGTCATAAATTGATAAAGCCACTTGGTCGAAAACCTGCTGGTTCTTCTCTTGCTGGTACCTGTATAAATGCACGAGACTCGGGTAACTAAAAGCAGTAACATTTAAAGCGCCAGCAGCATCAAACTGTTGGCTGTCGGCACGGTATAATCTGTCTTGATCAGGATACGGCAAGGGTTTAATTAGCATTACATAGGCCAGTGTTAACACACATAACAAAGCACCTAAGGTAATGCCCATGGTGGAAACAACACTAAAAACAAAGCCTGGTTTTTTCTGAAGGCTTAAGAAGGCTTGTTTTAATTGATAGGTAAATAGATTCATTATTCACTGCCCTTTAGCGCATGAATCACTGGTTTGTTAATAAACTGCCGTAATGGCAGATAGCAAGCAAGAGATGAAAGTAGAAATATAGCGCCCAGTGTAATAACAAATAACGGCAAAAGTTCTAAACTAATATAAGTATTTAAACTGTCACTAAAACCAAGATACAAAACAAGTAATACAACAAAACTTACCACTAAACCAATGCCTAATGCGCCAGCATTATCTTTAAAGACTAAGCTAACAATATCTTTACCCTTTGCACCAATAGCCATGCGAGTACCAATTTCAAAACGACGCATTTGGCTAGAATAGTTAAGAATACCGTACAAACCTAAACCTGATAGTAATAACGTTAAAATAGCCAATACTAGTGTCGTAACGGCTGTAGTTACTGAAGAAAATAATCGACGGTCTTTATATTCATTGAGTGATGTGAAGGTGAATAAACTTAATTTTTTATCAACGCTTTTCATCGCACTAATCATTTCATCACGATTAAAGATTTGCCCTTGATGCTGTTCTATTAGCAACATATTTCTTGCCAAACTTGCGGGGTAATAAAAACGAGACTCGACTCTCTGTATGCCAGGCATATTAATACTTTTTACAACACCAATAACTTCAACACCATTTTTGAATTTAAAGCCAATCGCACTGCCATTTGGCGCTAATCTTTGTGCAAAAACATCATTAACAATCATCACGCTTCTGTCGTCTTTAATATCTGCAGCACTAAAGTTGTCACCTTCAATAATCGCTTGTTTGAGCATGCTAAAGTATTGATCATCAATATCTTTCCCTAGCACGGTATAACGATTGTCTGTTTCCATAGCTGTTAATGCCAAAGTACCAAAGCCTGTGGGTCGCATCGCTTGGCTTACCTTTTTTATTTTCGGATGAGCTAATAACTCAGCTTTAAGGGCGGTGAGTTTTTGTGCTTTTATCTCGCTTTCAACATTGGGTAATGCCAATACCACCGAGGTAATGTTATTTGTTTGATAACCCAAAGGTTGGTTTACTAATTCACTGGCGTCTTTATACAAAACGACATTAATAAAGACTAAGGCGGTTGCTGTCGCTATTTGACTGCTAATTAAGATGTTTCGCACACGCTTTGACACTTGAATACCAATGCCTTTGCCACCTGATTGCAAAGTAGCGTTAAGCGCATGATAGTTAATCATTTTCAAACATAAATGTGAGAAGGTAAGTGTTAACAAGACTAAGAGTAAAATAGAAGCTGAAAATGAAAATGCATTGAGTTCAAGTTCATCAATGCGTGGTAGAAAATCACCAAGGTAATATTGTAAAACACCAAAACCAACAAAAATAACAACCTGCGCGAGTATAATAGCAGCAAACATTAATAGCCCTGTTTCAGCTAAAATGTTGCGAAATAATTGTGCTTTAGAAGCACCAACAGCAGCAGAAATCGCAAGTTGTTGTTGACGTTCTACTGTTCGTGAAACAAATAAATTGGCGATATTAGCGCAAGCGATAAACAGTAAACCTAATGATCCAATCAATAATAAGTAAACACTACGTTCACCATCGCTCACAATAAAAGATTTTAATGTTTGTGTTTCGAGTACGATCGACCAATTTTTAAAAAAGTCATGACCCGATACCTTACTTTGCCAATTCTCATTGACGACCTTTGTTAGTATTTGATCAATTTGTGGCTTGGAATATTCCGCATATTGCTTATTCAGCTTACCAACATATATCAAACCGCTATCATCATTTCCCCAACGTTTTCGTTCTCTTTCACTTACCGAATTATAATCCCAGGGAAGATATAACTCGGTTTTAAAACCAGCGCCGGCGAGTGGCGCTTCAATGTTATTTTCGGCGAGTACACCAATAATTTGGTAGTTATTTCCGCTTAACGTCAGGCTTTTTTCAAGTACATTGATGTCACCATTAAACTTATTTTGCCATGTTTCATAAGTTAAAACGGCAACGGGGTTATAACTGTTAACTTTTTCACTTTCTTCAAATCCTTTCCCTAACGCCATTTTGGCAGAGAACAATGAAAACCATTGCGGCGTTATAAATGATATTGCCACCATGGGTTCGCTTGGCAAGGAAGTAATGACCCCACCATCAACATACATTAAAACACTCTGCTCAAATAACGATTGCTGGTTATATAAATGCATTAGATTAGGGTAAGTAAAAGCGCGGCCATCAATAGCATTTTCATTACTGATTAATTGATGTTCAACATTATATAAACGCTCTTGGTCAGGATACGGTAAGGGTTTTATTAACATGACATACGCTAAGGTCAGCACACATAGTAAAGCACCTAAGGTTACGCCCATGGTAGAAACTACACTGAGCACAAAAATCGGTTTTTGCTTCAAGCTTAAATACGCTTGTTTAAGTTGATAGCAGAATAAGTTCATTTGTTAAGTTTTCCGTTGATCATAATGTAATATCTGCCGTCACCCGGAACTTGCCTACACGTATGTAGTTGCTTAGGTTTAGTCTGGAACATAAACCTGTGTTTCAGGCAGTCTCTATCGTCATCCTGAACTTGTTTCAGGATCTGGTTTTTAAACTTTTCAACAACTTTAGATACTGAAATAAATTCAGTATGACGGTACAAAGTACTTATTGAGTTAGCCGATTTACCCGACTAGTTTTACACCCGGTGAGTGTAAAATAGCGCCATCAAGAAGTTGTACTTTAGTACGCGCCATATCTGCATAGCGCGGATCATGCGTTACCATACAAATAGTTGTACCCGCTTTATTTAATTGGTCGAGTACATCCATAACTTGGTCAGCACTTTTTGAATCAAGGTTACCCGTAGGTTCATCGACTAATAAGACGGCAGGGTTTGCGACTAGGGCACGAGCAATAGCAACACGTTGTTGTTGTCCGCCCGAAAGCTGATTAGGTTTGTGGCTAATTCGATGTGACAAGCCTACTTTTTCTAAACATTCTATGACACGCTTTTTAATTGTCGCGTTATTAGGCTTATCTGCATGGTAGCGTAATGGAAGCGCCACGTTGTCGAAAACTGAAAGCTCGTCTATTAAATTAAACGATTGAAATATAAATCCAATCTTTGCATTTCTGACTTCTGCAGCTTGATCCAGCGATAAGTCAGTTACATTGACCCCTTCAATGAAATACTCTCCACCGCTACTCACATCAAGTAAGCCCATAATTGATAAAAGTGTTGATTTACCACAGCCAGAAGGACCAGATATTGAAACGTAATCTCCTTTATTAACGGTTAAGTTAATTGATTTCAAAGCATGTGTTTCAAGTTCTTCGGTTTCAAAAATTTTACCGATATTTTTTAATAATAAAATGGCTTTGCTCATGTACCTATCCTTTTGTAATTTTATGACTCAATTATAGAATCGAGATTTTTGCTGTTTTATAGTTATTTAAATCTGAAATAATAAATTGGTCGCCTAAGTTGGCTCCCGCACTTATTTCAATAAATCGTCCAGTTTTTTCTCCAAAACTTATGTCGACTCTTTTAGCTTCGGACATTTCTTTATTAAGCTGGTACAGCGAAGTTATACTATGCGCTTGCACATTGGCAGGTCGGTCTATGTAGTAAATGTTTTTCAGCACTTTAGCCGTTATCACGGCATCAATGTTTTGTTCGGGCCTTGCACTTTTAGGCAGTTTCCCAGAAAATGATATTTCAACCTCGACGGTGTTTTGGTCAACAATAGGGTCAATACGCTTAACTTTTCCCTTAATGAGTTCTTGTCGGGTATCAACGATAACGTTCTGACCAATTTTAACTAATTGCACTTGGTTTTGTGGCACACGGATTAACGCAATTAATTCGGTAACACTACCAATTAAGGCGACTTCTTGCCCTGCAGACAAGCTTTGTCCTAAATTTACAGATAAACGTTGTAGCACACCGTCAAAGCCAGCCTTTACTACTAATTTATTTTTCCGGTCTTTAGCGATTGTTAGTCTTTGTTCGACTTGCTTAATACGTTCTAATTGTATATTTATCGCTTCTTTATGTACTTCTTTAAGCTGTTCATTACGTTCTTTAAAAATTTCGATTCGTTCTTTTAACTGATCTTCACGCAATATGCTTTCTTGATAGTCTATTTGTTTGACAATACCGCTTTTTACCAATTTATTTTGTGCGGTTAACGTTAAACGAGCCCCTTTGTGCTGTGATACAAGTTCTAAATAACTAGACTTTTCGGTGAGTGTTTCGCGTCTTTGGTTTAATTTTAGTTGACGTAAATTGGCTCTTGACTCAGCTACTGAATATTCAGCACTTTGCACTTGTTGCTGCAGTTCTGGGTTCGCTAATTTTACGATTACACTTTCTTTGGTAACAGTCGCGCCAGGTTTTAATACGATTTCTTCAACCGTTGCTTTGGTGAGGGTAGTAATTAATTGCAACTTATCTGAGGTTAACTTGCCGTATCCTTCTAAGGTAACGTCTATATCACCTTGTTTGACTGTTGCGAGTAGTAGGTCTTTTCTCGCTAGGCTGACATTATTAAGTGAAGCTTTCGCATAACTTACCAATATAATAACAATAACAACGGCGATCGTTACCATTAGTCCTTTGTTATTGAGCAATGTCTTTTTAGGCTTCTGTTTTAAAATATCCACATTATTCTCTTGGCTGTTGCTTAACCGTCTTTCTATATTTATTGATATAGCGAATTTCGTGCCAATAATATTTCCCATACAAATCAATACGAAACATTAAATCAGCAAACCAACTTTCGTACTAGTTCGATAATGAACTCAAAAACTTTCGTTATTGATGTGAAGTAGTTCGGTGATTCCTTTTTACTTCATAATTTGTAGCCATTACAATTAATACTTTATTTTTATTTGGGATAGACTCTTGCTGAAACATGTTCTTATTTGGGATTTACCTTTACGACTTTTTCATTGGCTATTTGCCTTTACTGTTATTGCCTCTTGGTACACTTCTGATCAAGACAATGACCTGATTGATATTCATATGAAACTTGGCTATTTCGCTTTAGGCTTACTTGTTTTCAGAATTTTGTGGGGATTCTTCGGTACTAAACACTCACTCTTTAGCTCTTTTGTTCCAACACCTAAGCGCCTTATTAACTACATTGGTGATCTAAAAAACAATCAAGTTAAAAATAGTAGTGGTCATAATCCATTAGGCAGTTTGATGGTTTTTTTGATGATTTTTCTCATCAGTTTACAGGCAGTAAGTGGCTTGTTTATCAATGATGATGTATTTTCTTCTGGACCTTACTACGATAGTGTTAGCAAAGAAGTCGAACAAGTTATGATGTTTTTACATCACAATGTTTTTGACTTTATGATTGCAGCCATTGCTATGCACCTATTGGCAATCGCCTATTATGAACGAATAAAAAAACAGTCGTTAATACTGCCGATGATCACAGGAAAAAAGCTTACCGCTAAAGTAGATAATAAAAATGTAATCAAACACTCTAAGTTATGGATTGCGCTTTTAATTGTAATAGTGGCTGTGGTTTTTGTTTATTGGCTGGTTGTGCTTAATGCACCGGTTATAGAAGAATATTACTACTAATACATTTGTTATTTTAACAATAGGTGATTAGAAGATTTTTGCACCACTGAAATCACCTATTAATTTATGTTAATTAAACCCGAAACCATCAGACTTCAAAGCCGTTAAATGGTGACGGGTTAAGCACTATTCTGCTTTAAAGTCATCATGGCAGCCGCCACAGGTTTTACCTACACCACCAATCGCTTTTTTAATAAGACTTTCATCTCCACTTAAAGCTGCTTTTTGCAAATTAGCCGATGCTTGTGTTAAGTCATCAATACGTTTTGAAAATGCATCTGGTTGTTCCCAAATTTTGTCGAGTGCTTCAGTCTTCACTTTATGTGCCGAAGTGTTCGTGCGGGTGTAGTCTGCAATCATCAGTGATAATTGATTAATGCGTAAAGCATGCGTTGATACTTTTTCCGCGTCAAATTCAATTTTTCCTTTAGCCATGCCGCCTAAAGGACCCATGTTGCTGCCCAATAAACTAAATATTGATTGGCGTAAGTCAGTCGCTTTTTCTGCATGTTTTAAAGAGCTTGCTGAGTTAGCGATTGCACCTGTAGCTAATACAGTAAAAATACTCGCGGCTACTACTTTTGTAAATAATTTCATTTTATTTATTGTCCTTATGGTAATTTTTATCACTATAGCAAAACTTCTCTATTAAATAACAATAAATATTTTTCCAAATCAACTTGTTGTTACAAACAGTTTTATCGGGTTAACTTACTCAAATAAACAAAGGTTCATTTTCGAACTAATACCTAGTTCATAATTGAACCCGCTGCTAACCTTTGTCAATAGTGGGTTTAGGAAGAATCATCATTACGGTAACTCCTTGTTGCTGTTGATCACTCTCGTTATTATTATGCAGTTCCATTACCCCATGATGCTGTTCAATGATATTACGACAAAAGCTTAACCCTATTCCTTGACCTTGTGGCTTAGTTGAATAGAGCGGAACAAATAAGTTGTTCATGTTAGAGAAACCATGACCATCGTCGGTAATTTCAATAATATAATATTGATCTTCTAAAGCAAGGCTAACCGTTATTTCTGTGGCGCCTGCCTCTTTAGCATTTTTAAATAAGTTAATAAAAATTTGTTCTATAAATTCGCCATCTGCCCAAAATTCATTAACACGCGCGTTAAGGGTAATGTTTATATCGGTGAACAAACCTGACACAGATCTAATCACATGCTCTACAGACAACCACTGGCAATTTATTTGTAGCTTTTGTGATAACGACGAGTATCGGTTCACAAAAGATTGTAAATGCAAACAACGCTCGGTAATAACACCAAGCACCATTTTGTCTCGTTCATTGCTTGCTTTATCTGCTAGCGTCTCTGCCATTGAAGATACCGGTGTTAATGAATTACGGATCTCATGACCGAGTACGCGAATGATTTGCTGCCAAGCATTTAATTGGCTTTCTCGTAATGCGGGTTCAATATCAATAAAAAGCAGCAGTTGATGATTTTCACCATCATCTATAAATTCACTGTGACGTATTTGCCAGCGATTTTTTTTCGCTTGGTCTATGAACTTCCAGTGTCCTTCATTGTAATATAAGCCCAATAAATCGGCAGTGGCGTGACGAAACATTTGCCATGGTTGCTTAAACAGATAATAAAAAGCTTCGTTACCAAGTGTAAGTTGTTGTTTTTCATTAAATATTAAAACTGGTGTATCTAACTGTGAGATCAATTGATAAACCAGAAAAGCCTGCTGATCATAATGAGACTTTTGTGTTTGTAACTTTTCACTTAGTTTTTTCAATTGCTGATGAAATTCGCTAACCTTACCCTTTGGGAAAGTTGATTTTCCAAATTGGTTATAATCTTCCTGAGTAATGGCATCTAAATGTAAAGAAGCACGGGTAAAAGATCGCATCACGCGCTGCTTTATTGACAAAGTAAAGCCAAAACAAATCGTAAAAAGCACTAATTCAATAATAACAATCCACTGCCACTTTATTGTTAAAAGCCATGAAATATAACCAGTTAACAACAAAATAACAGTACAGAGTATGGCAAGTTTTTTTTGTATATAGCTTTCTAGAGAATTAGTTTTTAGCAAGGCCATATTTCTCCACACGTCGATACATCGACGCTTTTGTTAAACCCAGTAATAACGCCGCTTGAGGTATATTTCCTACGCTTTGTTTGAGCGCTAATTTAACCATAGCAACTTCCGCTTCAGCTAATGTCATTAATGGTAATTGATTACTCGGCTCATTATTTTGAAGCACATTGTTGGCTAAGTTTTCGACTGCCCCCGCAGGACTGACATTTCTAATGTGCAAATCTTCTGCCAATAACTGTTCATGTTCAGCTAACAAGACTGCTCGTTCAACTAAGTGGCTCATTTCTCTCACATTTCCTGGCCAATGGTAATCAAGCATAGCTTGCTGTGCACCATGCGATATAGAGCGAGCAGGCCGTTGATATTTTTTAGTGAATTTATCAACAAAGAATTGCGCTAACAATAAAACATCTTCCGTGCGTTCTTTTAACGACGGTACTCTAAATTCAATCGTATTAAGACGGTAATATAAATCTTCTCTAAATAACTCAGTACTTAGTAACTGAGTAAAGTCACCATTAGTCGCTGATATTATACGAGTATTTGTTTTTTGTGTCAGGCTTGACCCAAGGGTTTCGTATTCTCCATTTTCTAATACACGTAGTAGTTTAGCTTGTTGGGAAAGTGGAATATTGGCGATTTCATCCAAGAATAAAGTGCCATTTTCAGCGAGTTCAAAACGCCCAATACGGTTTTGTTTGGCATCAGTAAAAGCGCCTTTTTTATGGCCAAACATCTCGCTTTCAAACAGTGACTCGCTGATAGCACCCATATTTACGGAAATAAAAGCTTCGTTATTACGCGGTGATCCTTGATGAATAAAACGAGCAAGTTCGCTTTTACCTGTGCCATTATCACCGGTTAATAAAATACTGACATCGGTATGTGCCACCGCTTTTACTTTTTTCAATAATTGCATCATAACGGGTGATTGCCAGACATAATCGTCACAATTTTCATTGATAAGTTGTTGTTTTAATTTTTTATTTTGACTTGAAAGGTTTAAAAGATTGAGCTGCTGCGCCACAGTATGCAATAAGTGTTTATTACGCCACGGCTTTTCAATAAAGTCGTTAGCACCTAAGTTCATTGCTTTTACGACTAGGTCGGTGTTGGACCAAGCGGTCATTGCTATTATTGGTGTATGTCCAAATGAAGAGTTTTGTAACCAGGTAAGAAAAGCTAAACCTTCTTCACCAGACGTTGTGTCTAATTGATAGTTCATATCAAGCAATATCAAGGATATAGCATGGTTTTTTAATTTCACTTGTGCAACTTGAGGGTTGTCGGCTTCAATAACGGTGTAGTGATGATCTTCTAACAATACCGCTAAACTTAGACGGATATCCGGACGGTCATCAATAACTAAAATACAGGGCATCTACTGATATTCCTTAGATAAATGTAACGAAAGCAAGATTATCTTAATAATACTTTCGGTGCTGAGCTTGCCATTTCGGCGCGCACCCAGTCAATAAAAACCTGAATACGTTTAAGCTTAGCTGAATTGGGATCGTAGGCCAAATAGCGTTTCCAAATCACTGGATGCTTAATTTTAAAAGGCACAACTAATTGCTTAGTCTGAATGTATTGTGAAAACATTGCATTGGCAGCAAGTGTAACGCCATGACCACTTAATACCGCATTTAAGGCCATGTCGCTCGAGGTAACTTCTGTTTTCTTAGTCATGTTTTCAAAGCCTTTGACGCCTGCATGCTCAAACCATTTATCCCAAGTAACTACCTGCTCATTAGCTAAGCTAACTAAGGTGCAGTCTAGGAGGTCTTTGGGGCTTTGAAGCCACATGTGTTGTAATAACTTGGGGGAGCAAACGGGATAAACAACGTCTTCACCAAAATCTTCCATAACGAGATTGTCAGCGTTGGACATTTGTTTTTTAACACCAAAGCGTATCGCCAAATCTATATGTTTTTGTTGTAAATCTTCTTTCTGATTTGAGCCTAATATGCGTACATTAACATCCGGGTGTACTTGAGAAAATTTATATAAACGAGGCATTAACCATAAAGAACAAAATGCTTGTGTTGACGTAATCGTTAAATCGCCAGCAATATCTTCTTGTTGGATACTGTTAAGCCCTTTTATTAATGTGTTAAGCGCTTGATGTGTCGACTCATACAAAGTCTCGCCGCTTGGCGTTAACAACATTTTACGGCCGGTACGAACGAATAATTTTACGGATAAAACATTTTCCAATTGCCGCATTTGTTGGCTAACCGCCGCTTGAGAAACAAACAACTCTTCTGCCGCTTGACTATAGCTTTTATGTCGAGCAGCACTTTCAAAGGTACGCATTGCATTTAAATACTTGAGTCGTTGATCCATTTTTACTTATTGCCCATAAGCTTAACTTATATTAAGTGTAAGTTTATATCATTGGTTTGTCATTTTTTGTTTTGACAGAATAGTCTTACACCCACAAATAAGGATAGATAATGGAAAAGCCACAAAAACATTAACCACTGATAATAATGAAATAAACAAACCATTTACTGATGAAAATAGTAATGTACTAAAAAACAAAACAGCTACAATTCAACAACGTTTAACTATTATTTCAAATAATTTAAACTTATGTCTTTTAATTCATTTTAAATAATGACTTTCGATAAAAAATTTTCGTAATAAACTTTTACATTTTACGATGAACCAACGCTTTTTACTTTGGTCTATACTCGCAACAATAAAAACTAATAAATGATTCTCTAAGGATAACCATGAAAGCTCTTAAAACACTATTTGGCGGATTCATCGCCTTGACCTTATTCGCTGCGACAGCGATTGCAGCACAAGACAGTAAATTTGAAGAAGGTAAGCACTATAGCGTTATATCTGAACAAACGACCAACAAACCTGAGCTGCGTGAATACTTCTCTTATTACTGTCCTGCGTGTCGCGCTTATGAGCCCTATTTAAATGAATTCGAAAAGATATTGCCCAATGGGGCTAAGCTAGAAAAAACGCACGTGGACTTTATGCAACAAACTGCGCCAGAAATTCAGTTTATGCTAAGTAAAGCCCTTATTATTGCCGAGAAAACGGCTATTGCTAAAAAATTCTCTCCTGCCATTTTTAACTATTTACAGACCGAGCGTGCAACGATAAATAGCGAAGAAGATATTCGTAACATTTTTGTATTGAGTGGCGGAGATGGTGCTAAATTTGATAAAGGCATGAAAAACTTTAGCATTATTAGTGAAGCTAAGCGTAATAAGCAGACTCAGGATAAGTTATCAGCAGCTCGTCAATTAACCGGTGTTCCGACTATGGTGGTTAATGGTAAATATTTGATAAATTCTAAAGCCCTTGATGATAAAAACTTTTTCGCTGATTACACCGCATTAGTAGCACACTTATTTACCTTGTGATCATTACACAAAATTCACTGCGTTTAGCGTTATTAGCGTTATTAGCGTTATTAGCGCAGTGAATTTATCTGAAATCAGCTTAACTATCTACGTGTATATTTGTTTTTGGGTCCTGAACGTTTTTTAGCATCACTATACTCACCTAACGCTTTTTTTCTATCGCGCTGTTTTTGGCCACCTTTACGGGTGGGCTTTTCTGTTTTTGTTAAGTCAGGTTCATAACCAGGATACCATTGCTGTAATAAGCGCGTATCGAGTACTTTTTCAACCGCTTCTAATAACCATTCTTCGCTAGGGCTCATCAACGAAACAGCTACCCCTTCATTACCTGCTCGACCCGTTCTTCCTATTCTATGAATATAATCTTCAGCAATATAAGGGAGTTCGTAGTTAATGACATAGTTTAAGTTTGCAATATCTAAACCACGAGAAGCAACATCGGTAGCCACTAAGGCACGGGTTTTTCCTTCTTTAAACTCTGCTAAGGCTTTTTCTCTTGCGCCCTGAGATTTATCGCCATGAATCGATTGCGTTTTAATGCCGTCTTTACACATTTCTTTTGCTAAAGCATCAGCCGTTACTTTAGTTCGAGTGAAAATAAGGACTTGTTTCCAATTCTTTGAACCGATTAAAAATGAGGTTAATTCACGCTTTCGATCACTATCAACGGTATAAAGGATTTGCTCTACTTTTGCCGCCGCAGCATTTCGCTCACTGACTTCAATTAACTCAGGATCGGTTAATAAGTTTTTACTCAGTTTAAAAATTGCATCGTCGAAAGTTGCTGAAAACAAAAGGGTTTGGCGCTTAAGTGGTACCCGATTTAAGATACGGTCTATCTCATCTTTAAAGCCCATATCTAACATACGGTCAGCTTCATCAAAGACTAAAAATTCCAGTTCCGTTAACGCTAAAGAGCCATTAATAATATGGTCAAGCAATCTTCCGGGGGTTGCCACTAAAACATCCACACCTTTGTTTAATGCAGTGATTTGTGGGTTAATACTGACACCACCGTAAGCAACGGCAATATTGAGTTCTGTGTTTTCAGCATAACTAACAAAACTTTTATAGACTTGTTGAGCAAGTTCACGTGTAGGCGTTAACACTAAAGCTCGAACAGGACGATTTTCAGGAAGTGTTGCCATTAACTTTTGTAAAATAGGTAAAGCAAAGGCCGCTGTTTTTCCTGTTCCTGTTTGCGCTCCAGCCATAATATCTTTTCCAGCTAAGATCGCAGGAATAGCCTTTAACTGAATAGGGGTGGCTTCATCATAACCAAGTGCTTTTACAGCGTTGGTTAGGCTCTTATCTAATGCTAAAGAAGTAAAACTCATGTAATTAACGCTGACCTTTGGCTGATTGATTTTTTTGTTTGTTTTTTAGTTCTTGTTCAAGCTCATCTGGGTAAAAAACTAACCCTTGCTCATTTTGACTAGGAAACACCACTAAGGCTAATTCGTCGTCTGCCAGTCCATGCGACCAGTGACTAAACCATTTACTTAATGAAATAGCTTCTGCCTGACATTCTTGCCATTCATCTGTGGCCCAAGCTTGCGCAAATTCTTTATTTGGCCAGACAGGTACGCAATCTTCATCTTCGGTATTAAGCATCACACAGCCGTGCTCGTCTTTTAATATCCAAATTTCATTATTTACGACAACTTCTTTCAGAAAGTAATTTGCTCGTTGAGCATCATCGTAATTTAAAACGAGTTTGATTTGTTGTTCGTCTAGAGCTTGCACTATAAAATATTCCTATCAGATTTTGTATTAGGTAGCATGACTATTCCACAAAAATTTGCATTTCTTCGCCAATGAGTTTGCGCATTTCCATCAACTTTATCGCTGACTCATGTTGTTTAATATCTTCTGGTGACTCTGGGATCCACGTTGGTATTTTTTCAGACTTACCGTTCTCGTCAACTGCAACCATTATAACAATGCAATGAGTGGTCAATGTACGATTAAGGAACTTTGGATCACAGGCATTAACTTCTAATGCAATATGCATTGATGAATTACCGGTGTAGATCACCTTAGCCTCAACTTCAACTAAGCTACCAACATGAATTGGAGCAATAAAACGTATGCCACCCGCATAAGCAGTTACACAATAGCGACCACTCCACCCAGCTGAACAAGCATAAGCAGCTAAATCGATCCATTTCATTACCGCCCCACCATGAACTTTACCACCAAAATTTACATCTTGTGGTTCAGCTAAAAATCTAAGGGTGATGTCTCTTTGTGGATCGTTCATGCTTTAACTCTCTTAAAAAATATTAATGGGTTACCCTTGTGTATGGATACCCTTTCAATTTAAAATTTTACCATTGTATATATTCTACTAGGTATACCAACAATCATCATATTAAAATAGAAATATATCCGCCTAACAATTGCAATCAATAAATCTAAGAGGAATATAATGAAAATTTGGGTCGATGCCGACGCTTGTCCTGCGGTAATTAAAGATATCTTATTTCGTGCGGCTGACCGTGCAAAAATTGAAACTATTTTAATTGCCAATCATTTTCTAAAAATGCCACCGTCCAAGTTTATTTCCTTTGTACAAGTAAGTTCAGGTTTTGATG
This sequence comes from Colwellia sp. MB3u-55, assembly GCF_014076785.1. Taxonomy (NCBI): domain Bacteria; kingdom Pseudomonadati; phylum Pseudomonadota; class Gammaproteobacteria; order Alteromonadales; family Colwelliaceae; genus Colwellia; species Colwellia sp. MB3u-55. The sequence continues at coordinate 3,862 of NZ_JACGUS010000071.1, read as the reverse complement.
TGGCTGATAATGAAATTGTTAAACGCTGTACTGCACATGACTTAGTGATCACTGCAGATATCCCGTTAGCGGCAGAAGTCGTAGAAAAAGGTTGTTTGGCTCTAAACCCTAGAGGTGAACTTTATACCAAAAGTAATATTAGGCAAAGACTCAACATGCGCGACTTTATGGATACTTTACGCTCTAGCGGCATTCAAACGGGTGGCGTTCCGCCGATTAGTCAAGGTGACAGACAAGCCTTTGCAAATAACCTTGATAAATTATTAGCCAAAAGAATCTAAGGCTCATTAAGAGCCTTAGTTTATTAATTAGCGTGAAGCTGAGTAAGGGTCGCTACTATTTTTAGGGGCGGTACTTACTGGATTTTTACGACGGCCACCTGCATTTGAATCTTTATTCGCGTTACTATCATTTCTATGACGAGGGTTTTTACTTTGTGGCTTATGGCCTCGAGCATTATCTGCAGAACGTTGTCCGTCATGATGTTCGAATTTAGCCTTTTTAGGTTTATTTACTTTCAAAGGTCTTAGCGGGCGTGACTCCAATAAAACATTAAAAGGTTCAAACCCTTCGATAACTTCACGTGGAATATGAGTTTGTATAAGGTGTTCTACATCATTCAATAAATCAATTTCATCTGAGCACACTAAAGAAACAGCTTTACCGCTGGCACCTGCTCGACCTGTTCTACCGATTCGGTGAACATAGTCTTCTGCTACATTAGGTAATTCAAAGTTAACAACCTGTGGTAATTGGTCAATATCAATACCACGTGCCGCTATATCTGTGGCAACTAAAACATTCACTGTGCCATCTTTAAAATTGGCTAAGGCTTTTGTTCTAGCCCCTTGGCTTTTATTGCCATGAATTGCTGCAGCTTTTATACCTTCAGCTTCTAGTTGCTTCGTTAATTTATTCGCTCCATGTTTAGTTTTCATAAACACTAAAACTTGTTGCCAACCATTATCTTTTATTAATGCGGTTAATAGTCCAGCTTTTTGTTTTTTATCAACCGGATATATTACCTGTGCAACTTTCTCTGCTGTGGTGTTTCTTGGGCTAACTGAGATCTCTACAGGGTTATTTACTAATCCACGTGCTAAATCACGGATATCTTCTGAAAAGGTTGCTGAAAATAAAAGGTTCTGGCGTTGTTTTGGTAATACCGATAAAACTTTTTTAATATCACGTAAAAAGCCCATATCTAGCATTCTATCCGCTTCATCGAGTACGAGTATTTCAAGTTGTTTAAAACTAACCGCTTTCTGATTATAAAGATCAAGAAGACGACCTGGCGTTGCTACCAATATATCGACACCTTGTCGTAAACGCATCATTTGCGGATTAATTTTAACACCACCAAAAACAACAGTAGCCGTTAAAGGTAAATACTTACCGTACATTTCCACATTTTCGTATATTTGCGCAGCGAGCTCTCGTGTAGGCGTTAAAATAAGGGTACGAACTTGATTAGCTTGTGGTTTATTGCCACCGGATAAGCGTTCCAAAATTGGTAGAGTGAATCCTGCTGTTTTTCCTGTTCCCGTTTGTGCTGCTGCCATGACATCTTTCCCACTTAGTACGGCGGGAATTGCTTGTGCTTGAATTGGTGATGGTTCGGTATAACCTTTTTCAGCAATCGCTTTTTGAATCGGGGCAGATAAGCCCAACGAGGTAAAACCCATAGATAAATCTCTTTATAAAAAGTGGAAGTTAGCCAATGTACAGCGGCGTTGCAGAATACAGTATAGCTATTATAAGTGCAATTACGAGAAGGGTTATCTGCAAGCAAATAAGCTATATATCCTAATATTTAATTATTGTCAGTTGCAGAGCTAGACAAGTGGTTTTAATTCCGCTAAAAGTCTCTACAGTTAAAAGAATATTCAAGGGAGTTTATGAACAAGATTGAATACAGCAAGATGCGTTTTTTAATCGTTGAAAGTATCAGCCAATCACGTGATGCATTGAAATTATTCGCTAACACACTCGGTACTCTTAGTGTTGATACGAGTAACCGCGCCTCAGATGTATTAACACTATGTGAAAAAATTCAGTTTGACGTTATATTATTAGGTTATGATCTAGGTGAAGATAAAAAAAATGGTCAACATATTCTTGAGGAATTAAGGTCTAAAAAGTTTATCTCACGTCATTGCGCTATTGTTATGATAACCGCTGAGGTTTCACAAGCTATGGTGTTAGCTGCCCTCGAACATAAACCCGATGAATACCTTGCTAAGCCATATACGCTTAACGATCTTAGCATTCGATTAGCGCGATGTTTCGCTAAAAAAACAGCCATGCTTGATATATATAACGCTATGGATAACAACGACTCCCAACAAGTTATTTCATTATGCCAAGATATTATCTCCATAAATTCAATTTATAAAAATGAATGTTTAGGAATTCAATCTAGGCAATACTTTGAGTTAAAACAATTTGATAAGGCCCGAGATATTTACCAGACTTACGCTTGTTCTCCTAATTGTCAGTGGGCTGCAATTGGCCTAGGAAAGATAGCATTACTCGATCATGATTATGACTTGGCCGTTGATTGTTTTAATACGGTAATAGAAAATAATCCACTTTATTTGTCAGCTTACGATTGGCTAGCCAATACCTACCAATTAAATAAGGAACCTCTGTTAGCAGCAGCCATTTTAGAAAATGCTTTGGTTGTTTCACCCCTTTCTGTACCACGTCTAGAAAAATATGCAGACTTATGTTTAACAAATGAGAACTTTGATAAAGCAACACAAGCTTTTGCTAAAACTGAAGCGCTTGCCTTTCACTCTGTTCATAGAAAACCTGATAACACCTTACATTTTGTCGAAGCGCTACTTGAGTCCATGACAGATCTAGAACCTCAAAAATCGCGCAGACTAAGTAACAAAGCCTTTAAATTACTGACCGATATGGTCAGAGACTTTAATACCATAGAAATTAAGATTCATAGTAAATTATTGGCCGCTAGGTTGTATGATAAAATTAAAGATCCAAGGCTAGCTAAAGAGGCATTAAAAGAAGCTGAGTTGTTACTAATCAACTGTAAAAATCAAATATCACCAGTAGGTACAATTGCAATAGCCAAGTCACTCATTGCTATGGGAAAGAAGTCTTATGCTGATAACCTACTAACTGAGCTAGCTCATGTAAATCATGATAATTCCCCAATACTCACACAAATAAACACTATTGCAGATAAGCCTTATGGTGACCAAGAAAAGATTGCGGCACAAAGCGCATTAGAGTTAGGTGTTAGTCTATATAAGAAACATAAATACGGTTTAGCGATTGATAAACTCAATACAGCACTGGTTCATTTTCCTAATCACACAGGGATTAAGTTGAATTTATTGCAAGTGTTACTTGTTTCGTTTGAAAAAGATAATGAGAGGGTTGGCGATCTAGCACAGGCTGAGATGTTAATTAAAGCATTAACCTTGATCGATTCTACAAGTGAGTTTTATATTAGATTTAAAAAGTTAAGTGATAAGTATTCAGATATGACAAAAATTAGCTAAGCGCTAATATCATTGAATAATAGGAGATTTTTTTGAATAAAGTGGTGGAGGGAGGTGGATTCGAACCACCGAAGGCTGAGCCATCAGATTTACAATCTGGTCCCTTTGGCCACTCGGGAACCCCTCCACGGGGCCGATAATTCAACTTGTTAGTTGCATTATCTTAAACAGCCGCTTAACAATACCATTTAAATGGTTATTATTAAACTTAATTAGAAGCCTAGCAATGTCCTACTCTCACATGGGAACTCCCACACTACCATCGGCGCTACTGCGTTTCACTTCTGAGTTCGGAATGGGATCAGGTGGTGCCACAGTGCTATTGTCGCTAG
>NZ_JACGUS010000070.1:0-43882 GCF_014076785.1 Colwellia sp. MB3u-55 | reverse complement strand
TAAAGGTACTTGTTGCCTCGAAAGAAAAGCGGTAATCATCAAGTGTTATTGGCTAGATATTCGTAAACAACATGCACATAACCTAAACAATCTAAGTATAGATAATTAAGGTTGAATGACTATATTTGGCTAATTAGTGACCTAAAGAACAACCAGTAGCTAGCGTCAGCAAAACGCACCAAGGGAAAATTAGCACTAATATTTATTAGTGCTAAAAAATTACGCAGTTTGAGATATTTGATTAACCGTCACTTTTGCCACAAAAGAGACATTAACTATTACAACCTATTAGACAAGTTGGATTATATTTTCTATCGATAACACCCTGTTCAGACTAGCATGCATGATGCTGCTGGACTAGGTCTTAGAGACCTCTGATTACTCGATTATATGCACGCATACCACATTATCACTACGCTTGTGATGCAGGAGCCGATGCAGGTAACCTTTTTAGAAAGTCAGAGAATATCTTCTTCGAGATAGAATCAACACTAGGAGCTTCTGGGTATGTTCCAATTGAAGAATCAACAACAGACTCAACAACAGAAGAGAAAAGCGTTTCAAAGAAAAAACCTCCAAGGCTTTCATTTTCAGAGATAGATCTGGAATTACAGTTCTTTTTATAAGTTTTTTTATTTATAACTCCACCCCAAGTAGCAACCTCAGTAGTTCTATCCAAAATATGAAGTCTTATTTTCATTTCTCTATAGGTTTTATAACAAATACTTTCATCTGTTTCGGATTGTGAGCGGGAAGTCTTATTATTTAAAATTGTATAATTTAAGTAAAAACGTGGTTCTTTATTTAAGTCTTTAAAGTTTTCAGGTTTATGCTTAGCTAAAAAGGTAGACTTAACAACTTCATTTAATTCGATAACCTCGTTACTGTTTAAGTTACTATATAGAGTATTAGTACTACCTACAATTTTGACACCACCTTGCATAATAGTATCGCTAGTAATACTTCCCGTATCGATAAACTCATCGACCCACACCTTTTGGATTAGTACTGAGCTACAACCGACTAATAAGAATAGAACAAATGTTAATAATATATTGAGTGCCACTACAACCTCCTTGACTTACCTAAAGCGAAATAATACTTCCCACTTCCCTTGGCATAAAGCAGTTTATTCTTGCAGCCAATATAGCTAACAACTGTTTAATTATGTGTTGAAAGAGTGTTCTGATTATGTAAAAAACTGTAAAATATGAAATTGCTTGCCCCCGTCAATGTCGTTTATTTAAAAATAGCTATTCATTAGAAAATGTAAGTCCAATAATATTAGGCTAATGTCAGAAATGCGCACAGACGAGTCATAAAACCGAATTAGTGAAAGGTCAGCTAACGTATCAAAGTGATCGTTATGACGGATGATTTTTATTCGTAAATTTAGACCGCTTTGTGGCAGATACTGCTCTTAAACGTAATAATTCCAGTTTCCGATTGTATTTAACGGTTTCCATCTTTATTCAAACGCTACAATTTCCCTCGATCTATGAAGATAATAAATAAGTAAAGAGATGAGTTATAAAACAGTTGTTTCCATCATAAATAGATAAAAATATATGCTCGATTGATAAAGTAAATCAAAGTTTTATTATTATAATAATTTACACTTTGATGACTTTTAACTATCGGGTTGATGAACACAATGTTTTCTACACTATTATTGGCAGCAAAGATTAATGCTGCATTAGTACTTATCGCAATAGCGTTTTTAAGTACCACAGTCATATTCTTTTATTATGATGAGAAAGAGCTCAGTGAAGATCTTGTTGAACGCAATCTAGAAAGTTTAGCACTTAATTATTTTGACTCTGTGAACACTATGATGTTAACCGGCACAATAGTAAATCGTCAGTTAATACAAAATAAAATACTGAGCCAAGATGAAATTATTGAGGCACGTATTATTCGAGCGCCTGCTTTAACGGCTATTTTTGGTGATGGTTTTGCTGATCAAAAAGCGGTCGATGATTTTGAACAACAAGGTATAAACGGCACTAAAGCGTTTGATGTTTTTGAACAAGACAGTAAGCGAATGATGAGTTTTATTTCGCCTATTCGTGCCAGTTCAGATTACCGTGGTACTAACTGTTTAACCTGTCATCAAGTCAAAGAAAATGAAATATTAGGCGCGGTAAAGGTGACCTATGATTTATCTAAAGTTGACCAGCAAATTATGAGTTCTATAACTCAAGCAGCGATCCTACAGTTAGTTATCACTGTTGTTAGCTTTTGGTTATTAAGTTTAACCATAAAGAAATTGATTTTTAGTCGCCTCAAACGACTTAGAAAAACTATAAACGATGTAGAACACAATTTAGATTTGAACCAAGAAATCAAAGTATACCATGATGATGAATTAGGGGCAGTTAGTGTGGCATTAAATAGCATGATGCAAAAATTTAGAACAAGTTTTTTATCCATCTCATCAACAACAGACAAATTAATTGATTCAGCAAAAAGTGTTGATGAAATCTCGAATTTAATGCGTGCGGCTGTTCTTGAACAAAAGAACGGCACAGACTCTGTAGCCGCTGCAATTAATGAACTAGATACATCTGCGAGTGAAGTACATCGTAATACTCAAACCGCAGCTGAGAATTCACTGTCGGTACGTGAAAAAGCAACGCAAGGCTTGGAATTAGTTAAAAATGCTAAAGATGGCATTGGTTTATTGCGTGATAAGGTGATTGATAATACCGCTATGATAGCTGCATTAAGCGATAAAACTGATGAAGTAGGGGGTGTTTTAGAAGTAATAACCAGTATCGCCGAGCAAACCAATTTATTGGCATTAAATGCAGCTATTGAAGCAGCAAGAGCCGGAGAGCAAGGGCGAGGCTTTGCAGTGGTTGCCGATGAAGTGCGCTCATTAGCCACGCGTACCAGAGAGTCTATTGACCAAATCCAGTTAACGATTAGGGGATTACAAGTCGATGCCAGTAATGCGGTTAACTCTATGAATGATGTCAGTCAAAAGGCAAATGAAAAGGCAGAAGATGTGACGAATGTAGCCAGTTTATTAGTAGAAATAACGTCGCAAATAACAGAGCTTGATGATTTAAACACACAAATTGCTAGTGCAGCACAGCAACAAAATTTAGCGGCTGACGAAATTAATGTCAGTGTTGTCAATATTAGTGGCGTTGCAGAAAAATCAAGTAAAGATGCGATACGTGGTAAAGAGATAAGTGAACAGTTACTTGAGTTGGCTTACGAGCTTAATCAGCAATTATCACAATTTAAAATGTAATATTTAGACGTTATATTTGAAAAAATGGCGGTGTTTAATTATGATCAACGTGTTGATTTATGCTTACCATGTTTTTTGGTGGAGTTTTAACGTTTCAGAGAGCAATGATGAGGTGTTTCGAGCGAAGATAGGTGCAACAATATTCTTCTTTTTCATGGTCTCACTTGTATTATCGACGATTGCAAATACTAACTTACCCAATTTGAAGGTTGGCGATTAACCTCTTGAAATAAATATTTATTATCGAATAAAAAGCCTCTTTAAAAAAGAGGCTTTTTATTTTCTGTAATGGGTTGCCTTAGTGATTAATAATAGGCGTCAGTATTATTATGTGCTTGAGGGTCTTCTATAATTTCTTCGAAGTCCACTTCAAAGCTATTGTTTTCTTCTGTATTTGCCATATAAATAGTGCGCGTTGACCCGTCAATCCAGGTGACTGTACCACTACCTTTTTTACTACCGCATTTCATACCAATATGAATATCATGAAATTCCATTGAACCTCCTCGACTAAATTGCTGTGTTGACATTGAGAAATAAACCCTACGTTATTTAGATTTACAATTGATTATTTAGTTCAATTAATCTGCTAAATGAGTATGTTTACTTAAACAGGTGACATTATATTATAAAGATAAAGTTACTTAGGTCTAGAGTGAATTAAGCAAAAAACTCACAGCCGAGTACTGTTGACTTTCTAGCCCCTGTTACTGCTGGGATATTTCCATAGATTTTTTTGTCATAAGCGAATGCGAGCCAAGCAAATGCCATTGCTTCAAGTGCGTTATTATTCAGCTTTAGTGAATGTATCTTATTTACATTAAAGTTGTTAAGTTCTTGCTTTATAAGCTTATAAAAAAAATTATTGTCGATTCCTCCTCCGCATAAATATACATCGGCTGAATTTGATGTTTTTTTAATGTCGGCGGCTATAGAACAAGCTGTTAGGGCGGTGAGGGTTGCTTGTACGTCGACAGCGCTTATCTGTAATGGGGCGAGAAAGCGCGCTAACCATTGCAAGGTAAAATATTCACGGCCAGTACTTTTGGGTGCTGATAACAAAAAGTAGTCATCATTTAATAACTGCACTAATAGCGTTTGGTTAATCGTTCCAGACCTTCCCCAGTCGCCATTATTGTCAAACCTCTTTCCTGAGTGCTCAAAGCACCATGCATCTAAAAGAGCGTTCCCTGGTCCGGTATCAAAACCTAATACACTTTTTGACGAGTTTTTTTTAGGCAAAAAAGTGATATTAGCTATGCCCCCTATATTCACTAAAAAGGTTTCTTTTTCAGTGGCAGGTAATAAGAATTGATGAAATGCAGGGACTAAAGGAGCACCTTGTCCACCTAAGGCGATATCCTTTGTTCTAAAGTCACCAATAACTCTAATGCCGGTTAATACCGCTAACGTTTGATTACAGCCTATTTGTAAAGTAAAAGGCGCTTCAATAGCAGAGCTTTGAGTTGGGCGATGTCGAATGGTTTGACCGTGATTACCAATAGCAATAATATCAGCAGCGACTAAGTTTTCTTTGTCTAATAGTGCGTTTATTGCCTCACTAAATTGATAGGCAAGGGTAATATCAAGTGAAAAGGCTCTGTCTATTTCGTTATGATTGGGTAGATAAAGCTCAGTGATTTTTTGTCGAGTGACATTATCATAAGCTTGATAATAACTAGCAACTAGTTCGGCACTCCCACTAGTAAAGTCAACAAGGGCTAAGTCAATGCCATCGGCACTAGTGCCAGACATTAACCCAATATAAAACGTAGCTTTTGTCATTTATACTCGCTATTTATTATTGGGCTAAAGAGGGTTAATGTGTCTGCATCGCCAACAAAGCTTGCCTAGAGCCAGAAAGTTCCATTAAGCGTTGGCTGGATAATACCGAAAACTCAGCAGCATATTTTTTATTAATGGGTTTAGCATCAGGTAATTTTACCGTTCTTGGATTACGGTGTACGCCATTAAGTAAAAATTCATAATGTAAATGCGATGCTTCTGACATGCCAGTTGAGCCTACATAACCAATAACGTCACCTTGTTTTACCCGTTGCCCTTTTTTAACATTTCGTTTTGAAAAGTGTAAATATTTAGTCTCAATGCCATTGCCATGCTGAATAAATACGTAATTGCCATTATATTTGTTATAGGTTGAATGGGTCACTTTCCCATTACCTGCGGCTACAACAGGTGTGCCTTTATTGGCACGGTAATCAGTACCACGATGAGCCTTCCAGCGCTTTTGAATAGGATGAAAACGCTTTGGTTTGAAGTTTGAACTAATATACCTAAAGTTTACCGGCGCACGTAAAAAAGCTTTGCGCATACTTCTGCCATCAGGAGAATAATATTCGCCGTCAGTAAAGCGAATGGCTTGAAAAGGATCATCTTTATTAATAAATTCAGCGGCAAGAATCTTACCTGTACCTATATGATCGCCATCGACATATCGATTTTCAAAAACAACATGAAAACTATCCCCTTCACGAATATCTAAGGCAAAATCGATATCCCAACCAAAAATATTAGCAAGGTTAATTATTTGTGCATCGTTTAAACCTGATTCAATACCAGCATTCCAAAAATTACTTTTTATAACACCGTGGGCAATAGTTTCTCTAATTTCTACCGTTTTGGTTTCTTTACTTGATTGGTAACTGCCATCATCAATTAATTTTACATATAAGGTTTCTGTTTTTGATAAAGGGTAGGTCAGCACTGCTAGCTCTCCTGCAGCGTTTTGGCCTATTTTAAAGACATCACCAACGTTAATTTTTTTTAATAATTTACTGTAGTCACCTTTTGCTGAGCTAACGTCGTATGTTGTTCTCGCGCTATAGCCAAGACGTTTAAATACTTTGGCAAGTGAGTCACCACTGCGTACTTTTGCTTTTTTCCAAGTTAGTGTCTCTTCGTCACTGTTAATAGGCGTGGCTATACTTTCTTTATTTGTTGATGGTTCGATATTGCTAATAGGTGTGTCTAAGGAGATATCTTGATCTTCAGGTAAAACTAATGCGTAACGTTTACCTATTTCCAGTGACGTATCTGTCGATTGACGACTGGCTGTTGCCTTTTCTGAAGGAATAAGAAGTAACAACAACACAATTATGCTGAATGAGCTAATAATTACCCTATGCTGTTTTGGCAACTGTAAATAGAATTTTTTTATGTTTTTCAACAGATTACAACCTAATTTCATGTATCTTAATACGATAGCTATCGTTTACTATATCAAAAAATAGCCTTGAGTAAAATTTAATTGCCGTAAAGGTGAGTGATCTCGGGGACTCAGCGGCACTTCTTCCTTGAAAAACAAGCTGCAATAATTAAAAAATAGAACAATTGCCCTAAATATTAACTTAAGGCTTTTCACCCAAGGCATTATTGCAGTAGAATCGAGTAATAAATTATGATTATATTTTTTGGAGCTAAGTCGATGACTGATGTCAGCCAAGCGTTTGCTGAAATTAAGCGTGGTGCAGAAGAAATTTTGCTAGAGAGTGAATTACTAGAAAAATTAAAAACAGGAAAGCCACTAAAAATTAAAGCAGGGTTTGACCCTACAGCACCAGACTTGCATCTAGGTCATACGGTATTAATTAATAAGTTGCGTCAGTTTCAACAGCTTGGCCATGAAGTTATTTTCTTAATTGGCGACTTCACTGGCATGATAGGTGATCCAACCGGTAAAAATGTTACGCGTAAAGCACTAACAAGAGAAGACGTGTTGGCAAATGCTGAAACTTATAAAGAACAAGTTTTTAAAATTCTAGACCCAGCTAAAACAACGGTTGCTTTTAACTCTACCTGGATGGATAAGCTAGGCGCTGCTGGTATGTTAAAACTGGCATCTCGTCAGACGGTTGCCCGTATGATGGAACGTGATGATTTCAAAAAACGTTACACCAGCGGTCAATCTATTGCCATTCATGAGTTTATGTATCCTCTCGTTCAGGGCTGGGATTCTGTAGCCTTAGAGGCTGATGTTGAGCTAGGTGGCACTGATCAGAAATTTAATTTGTTAATGGGGCGCGAATTACAAAAATCAGAGGGGCAACGACCGCAAACGGTCTTAATGATGCCTCTTTTAGAGGGGTTAGACGGTGTTCAGAAAATGTCTAAGTCGCTTAATAACTATATTGGTATAACGGATAGCCCAACAGAAATGTTTGGTAAAATAATGTCTATTTCAGATGTATTGATGTGGCGATATTATGAACTGTTGAGTTTTAGGCCAATGGAAGAGATTGCTGCTTATAAAACAAAAATTGCTGAAGGAATGAACCCTCGCGATGTAAAAATCGATTTAGCCAAAGAGTTAATTGCTCGTTTTCATGATGCTGCTGCGGCTGAAGCAGCACATCAAGAATTTATTAATCGCTTTCAAAAAGGCGCAATGCCTGATGAAATTGAGGATAAATTAGTTAAGATAACTGATGACAGTGGTGACATCGCTATTGCTAACCTACTAAAAGAAGCGGGCTTAGTAGCGAGTACTTCAGACGCCATGCGAATGATTAAACAAGGAGCGGCTAAAATTGAAGGTGAAAAAATTACCGACAGTAAGCTGCGTGTTGCTTCGGGGACTACGGCTATTTACCAAGTTGGCAAACGTAAATTTGCTAAAGTAACAGTAAAATAACCTTACATATTTATAATCTATGTATCAGCCAGTATTTATTACTGGCTTTTTTGTAGTTCATTAAAGAGTCATGTGCTTTACACCTAAAACCATAATGACTTTCATTTATTGTCTCGGTAATAAAACCCAGCTAATTACTTAATAATCATTCGTCAATTTTTTTACACTAACATTAAATTTAGTTGTAAGCATAGAACGCCTTGTCTGTAGCTTATTGTTAAGTAAAAGTATTTTAATTTTGGAATGATTTGTGCTATTAATTTGTCGAGTTAAGGTTGTTAACCGATAAATCCCACTCATTAAAGTTGTCGAGTTGTTATTTTGTTGAACCAAATATTAAATACAGTATTGAGCCGCACTATGGAAAATAAACCCGAGAGAAATAATTTAATCGAACGGCGACAATATTTCGATGACAGTGAATTTGAATCTGATAATAATTGGAAAAAATTAACGTTAGCTCAACGTTTTGCTGCACTGAGTTTAACTAAATATGGCTATGAACTCCGCTTTACTCGGTTTACATCGAGTGGCAGTACTGCTGTTCTTGTCTTAAAAAATGGTACAGCAGCAACTATAAGCGAAGATGGCGACATTAATACTACACCAGATATCAATATACGATAGTGATACTAGTTGTCGACTTTCTCTCTGCGAGTAGAGTTCTGAGCCTAAACTAACCTCGATTATCGTGAAACACCACCGTTATCACTCTACAGCCACTCCAGACATTCTACGACGCTAGTTGTTACCTTTTCTTATGCTGGCGCTTCTTTAACTCTTTGTTCTGTATTTTTATTTTTTTGTTGAACTACATAACTGTTTAACTGTGATCTAATATATGCGACATATTGTCTCAGTAGTCCCTTTAGGGTTACTGAATTAAAATTAAATAAAAAAATGTTAAGTCATAGCTAAAAATAGCGTGAGGACACTCAAAATCAATGGTTTGCTATTAATGTTTTTGATGTTTTTATCTGTAGCAATACCCGTAACGCATGGTTTTTTGTGAGCTCAATTAAAACACCGGTAAGTTTTAGTAAACAAAAAGATGCGCAAACCTTTGCAGCTGAATTTGGCGGTAAGGTCATTAATTTTATCCAAGTTGATTTATCTGTGTTGATGTAAGTTATTTACACAAAACATTCTGCGGTCATTTTATTACTTGCGCAAATAGTTGTAATTTTTTTTCAGCAGGGTAGGCTTAAGTTATCCTTTTTATTATTTATGCCTTTTATTCTTGATTAAAAATAGCCAGCCAGTATCTTTTCAGCTTATTTTTTTAATAACCTTGCTATGCTTACCAGCACTCATGCTATCAGGTTGTACAGTACACCAACCGGCCATTTCAAAATATCAAACTAACTTTAATTTTTCAAAGGTAAGCAGCTACGCTTTTTATAAGCGTAACTCTGAATTTGGCCAGTTTCAAAATATTAGTTATACCACGCGTAACAGTATTGAATTAGCCATAGAGCAAGTATTAGATAAGAATGGTTTTATTTATAATACGCTAGATGATGCTGATATTGTGGTTACTTATCATCTTGTTAATGAAAACACTAAGGAATTGTTAACCTATAATAATGGGGTGCTTTATTGTTCTCTTTGTTTGCGTGGCGGAGAAGCGCAAGCCGACAAAAAACAGTGGCAAACTAAACCGGGAAGTTTGATTATTGACGTACTCGACCCTGAAAAAAAACGTTCAGTTTGGCGAAGTGTTTACCCTTTGAAAATTAATGTTAAAACTGATAATAGTAGAGAAGTTCAATTGAAAATTTATCAGGCTATTGATGCGATGATAGATAAATATCCTCATTCTCGTGATGCAAGTAAAGCTAACAATGCTTAAATGGTTAACGATAACATTGATAGCCGTAGTGATTTTTATCACTATTTTATTAGGCCTAGGGTATTTATTAAAAGAACATGAAATAGCAACAACGCAGTTAAAACATCAGCTTGATCAGGAAAGGGCGGCTCAAAAAAGCAAAGAAAAAAGAAATGAGCACAAGCTTAATAAGGTTATTGAAACCTCTCTTATAAACGTTGCTGCCAAGACGAATCAATTAACAAGTAAGACCTTTGTCTCGGTCAAACAAAAAATATTGCTAGAAAACTTAACCTGCTCATCAAAAAAACAATGTGTGCTAATTAACATTACCTTTGGAGAGTTAGCATGTGCCTTTGCTATTAATACCATTGGCGCCTCTTTATTAGCGAAAACAGCAGATGAGACTAATTCAGTGGTAAGGTGCCCTCACTACCCCCAAAAGAGTCAATTGAGTTGTCAGAATAATTTATGCAGCTACTCAAACATTAATAATTAACTCTCCTGTGGAGTTGAAGAAAATAGCGGTTTATAATGAAGTACTTTTTACCCAGATAATAACTTTTATGACCTTTCCAAATGATGAAACAGGCCAAATTTTGGCTGAAATGCAAGATGCTGGTATTGATTTGTCTATTATTCATCCCGTCGTGTTTTTTCAATTGTTCGAAAAAAAAGAGCAAGCTCAAGCAATGGCTGATTATTTAGCAGAACATGCACCTGAAATGGAATTAGTCATTCATCCTGATGAAACACCTAATGTTTGGGATTTAGATTGCACTGTAAAAATGCTACCTTGTTACGATGCGATTGTCGCGCAAGAAGCACAACTTGAACAACTTGCTGCAAAGTATAATGGCTATAACGATGGCTGGGGAATGGAGGCTTAAGCAGAGGAACTTGACGTTTAACTTTCTTTGTCTTCGTCCCAAAAGGCATAATGATTTTTGCCTTTTCGTTTCACCGAATACATCGCTTTGTCAGCTCTTTCATAGATATTGGCAAAGCTTTCATTATTTTCTTCAAAAATGCATATACCGATACTTAAATTAATTGATATTTTTATCCCTTCAATTTCTGTGGGTTTAGCTAATATTGTTAATATCGACTGCGCTAATAATTCAAGGGTTAGTCTATCGGTTGTTTTACAAATAATCGCGAATTCATCACCTCCGAATCGGGCAATTAAGGCGTCTGTTGGCGCTAAGGCTTCAAAGTTACTGGTAACATGTAGCAGTAATTTATCGCCCACTTTATGTCCGTAAATATCATTTATTGATTTAAAATCGTCTAAATCAATAAAAAATAAGGCACCACCACAATATTTACTGGTGTTAGTGTAGACTTCAAAATTATGTTCAAGGGCTTTTCTGTTCAGTAAATTAGTGAGTGGATCTAAATTAGCATATTGAGCTAACTCTAATTCATAAAGTTTTTCTTGGGTAATATCAGTATGTGTTCCTGTCATACGTAAAGGGTTATTATCATCATCAAACTCAATAACTCTGCCGCGATCAGATACCCATACATCACTTCCGTCCTTGTGTTTCATACGGTAAATCATATGAAAGTAGGGTGTTATTCCCGCTAAATGTTCTTCAAATGCAGCGATAACTTTTTCTTTATCATCTGGATGTAAGTTATTTTTCCAAGAGGATACTGTTGATTCAATTTCATTGGTTTCAAAACCGCACATGCTACCAAACGCTTGATCTAATATTTTTAACTGCCCACTAGGTATATGTTGCTCCCAGATAAATAAACCAGTCCTATCTAGAGCTGCAGATAAATACTCAGTTAATTTTTTATGCTCATCTTTAATGAGCTCATTTTCTTGAGTTAACATGACTATTTTTTTAGATAGTTTTTCGATGATTTTATCTTTATCAGTCATAAAATAGTTCGATGAGTGTTAATAATGGTTTAGTCATTTAATGAAATTATAAAGTGATTAAAATCTAGCCTTTAGTATCTCTTAATTATCTAACAGAAACAAACAACTTATCGATATCTGAAAAACACTGAGCTGGCATTATTTATTTTCTTCTTTTTCAACAATATGAAACGCTGGCAGTGAAACTCGCCAATAAATAGCGGCTAGTCTCAGCGTTAATGCGCCAAGAATTGCAGAAATAATGGCGATATTTTCTGGCCAAGCCAAGTATCGAAATAACGCATACAAAGAGCCACCTAAAATCGCAGCAGTAGCATAAATTTCTTTTTGTAAGATCATTGGAATAACATTACATATAACATCACGGATCATCCCACCAGCAACACCCGTGATGGTGCCCATTACAACAGCAACAAATACAGGAGCGCCTAAACTTAATGATTTCTCAGTACCTAAAACAGCAAATAATGCTAAACCAAACGCATCAGCAATCAGTAAAAAGCGCTTTGGAATACGCTTAGGACGGCGAATAATGATAATTGTCAACACGGCAGTCAATAAAATAACATAAAGATAAATCGGATTGGCAACCCAAAATACTGGCGTATCTAAAGTAATATCGCGGATGGTACCGCCGCCAATCGCTGTTACTGCGGCTAATACGACAACACCAAAAGGGTCGAGCTTATAACGCCCAGCCATTAATGCACCCGATAAGGCAAAGACAACAATACCAAATAAATCTAACCAGTAAAGAAGTTCATACATGTTTGTTACCTATTGATATTGAACGAGTAAATAAATAATGTCAGTAGTGTTAAAAATAGAAAACAAAAATAGAACACTTGGCTAATACGTTTACTGGCATGAATAATATCAGTAGCTTGAGGCTGCCTGCCGTGATCGTTGTAACTTGTTTTACGTAATTTTATATTTTGATACATAGCCACACCACCAAGTTTAACCTCTAATGACAAGGAAAATAAATTGAGCACATAGCTATTATTTAATTGAAAAAAGTAGCGGCGATTTAACCGAAAAAATAAAACAAAATTTTTGCCAATACAGCCCAAAAGCAGGATTAATGAAAAAATACGGCTAGGTAGCCATTGTATAATGTTGACAATAAAAGCAACACTGTCGCCAAAAGGTTGAAAACTATTTTGTTTGTTATTCCAGCTGTAATGCATCTCAATAAGCAATCGACAAACTAAAGCAGTAAGTGGACCAAAAAGTAAAAATACCAAGCTAATGGTGAATAAATTTTGTACCGCTCGAAGCAATAACATCTCAATACAGCTCTTTGCTAAGCCCAAAGAGGAAAGCTGTTCGGTATTACGTAACAGCCAGGGGTTTAATAACTGTTTAGCTTCGAAATTTTTGTTGGCGACAATTAACTTGGCAATCTCTTTACTTGTTTTTCCTAGTTGTAAACAGCCTAAGGCAAGATAAAGTAAAAATCCCTGCCAAAGCCAGGTGGCCTCAACAAAAGCTTCAAATAACCAAAGAATAATGACTATAGGCGTAAGGCTAACTACAATAGCAATTAAACCAGAAATAAAACACTGACGGTCAGTATTCCTACTTTTATTGACTTTTTTGGCGAGTTGATCGCAAAAAATTCGAAAAAACCTTAAGGGTTGATGACTCGCTAAATAGCCAGTAAAAAGCTTAATCAAAATAACACCGTAAAGCATGACAACTGAATAGGCGAAAGGGCTGATATCAATTAAGTTTGTTAGATTATTAGCAGTCATATTTATAGCCATTCCATTAAATTATTGCTCACTTGTGCGGGTTAAAATACTCCAAACCTGCGTCGCACTCAATGCCTATAGCTAGTGATTAGAAAATCGTCAGCCTTGCTTTGATATATTCTCCTTGCGCGAACAAGATCACAAAATTAGTGGCGTTGGTATCGATTAAACTTAGGGCTTAAGTTAACTTTTTACCTTGCAATGCGTCGAGCATATTTTCAACTAACTGAGATGAATTCACCGAAGCTGTTTCTAAATAAGCTTCAAAAGAGGTAGGAGACTCTTTACCTGCTATATCAGACATAGAACGAATAACCACAAAAGGCACCTTAAATTGATGACAGGTATGAGCAATTGCGGCTCCTTCCATTTCAACCGCGGCCATAGTCGGAAAGTTAGCGCGGGCTTTGGCAATATCATCATCAGCTGTCATAAAGGTATCGCCGGTAGTGATTAAACCCAGTAAGGTCTGGATATTTTCCAATTCAGCAACACCTGCCTGTGCGGCCTTAACAAGTGTCGGGTGAGGAATATAAGCAGCTGGATTGCCGGGTAACTGACCAATCTCATAGCCAAAAGCGGTGACATCCACATCGTGATAGCGAACTTCTGAACTAATGACAATATCGCCTACTTTTAATGACTGTTCAAAACCACCAGCAGAGCCGGTATTAACAATATAGTCAGGCTGGAACTTATCAATTAAAATGGCGGTTGCTAAGGCTGCAGCCACTTTACCAATCCCCGATTGTACAATAACGACATTACTGCCGTTGAGTTGCCCTTGATAAAAAGTATAACCTGCATGTTCGATCGTTACTGCATGAGTTAATTTTGCTTTTAAAATAGCAACTTCTGGCTCCATTGCGCCAATTATTCCTGCTTTCATTTTATTTCCAATTCGTTGATAACATCTAATAAAACAATTATAACGTGAAGATTCCCAGATGTCGTATATTTATGTTCAGGATGAACGTTATAACGCGGTGCTGTGACTACATGGATGTAGGAAGTAGAGTAACGCAGGAGCGGTTATCGAGATGGCAAAGAGCGTATATGTTCAGGATGGCCTTTCTCAGACATCCTGTCTTTCTATGTATGAGTTGAATAGGCATAAGATTATACGGCAACAATATATTACGATCACATTGCCACTCTTAGCCTTTATGGCATTAATACAGCCACGCACGGTAATTATATCTAAGCGAAAAAAAAAGTCAGCGATGTAAATCACTGACTTTTTATTTTAATAATGGGGTGATTTTATTGTAGAGTTTAATGAGGTAATGCGGCTACTTGCGGTGCAGGAATTCGTTGCGACATAGCATTACCTGTTGTTGATGAGCCTAATTGCGCGCGAGCGGCAATAGGAGACAAGGCGCCAACTTCTTCTCTATTTCTATTGGGTCGAGGCTTTAGCATAGGAGCAGGAATAATTTTTCCTTTAATTTTTGGCTCAGGAGGTCTGTTTCCTAAAAGTCGACTGTAAATACAAGCGCGGATCTCGTCAACAGTATAATTAGCTTTCACTTTTATACGAATATGAGGAATTGAAGATGCTTCTAATGCGCCGCTGACAAACCAGTCTTTTTTGATTTTATAGCCTTTGCCTTGGGTATCAACTAAATCAATAACGCCGCATAGCCTCATACTCTCCCGATCACAAATAGCAAAATCTAAGTATTTACTTTCGGCATTCGCTGATGCTGTTTGGCTTGCTCTGTTCGACACACCATGACGAACAGTGACGATATCAGCAAGTTTTACTCGATTAATAATACGATATTTACCACCAAGGGCTTGTTCGAGCAAATTTTGAAAATTCTTCTCTGCTGGTGTAAAAAGACTTTGCTTTTTATCAAATGGAAAAGGAAAACTATTGTCGTTTAAGCGGCTAGCTAACAAAGCGACAATAACAATTAGGCTGATCATGGCAAAGAGAATTAATTCCATACACTGCTCCGGCGGTTCAAATTCTTGACGGTCTTCTTAATAACAGTTGAGTAAGCAGAATTTGTGCCACAGATCATAATTCACTAGATTCTTTTAATAACCCTTGGCTAGGTGGAATTTATGCGACAGATCTTAATATAAAAGAGTTGTTTTAATAACCGTTCGAAAAGTAGAGTTTATTCTGTATGCTTCAAGCTAACATACTGTTTTAGAATGGAAAAAATGGTGGGGGATAAAAGACTCTAGTTATTATTTATCTAGAGTCTTTGTTAGGTTTTGAGCGAATAATTATGCTGGGTATTTTGCCTCAAGTGCGGCATAAAGTTGTTGCTGAAAATCACTTGCACTGGCATCTAAGGTATTAACTAAATTAGCTAATACTTCATTGTCTTCTTCGTCATGCCAAACTTTGATGTATGTCCCTTCTTTATAACCGTGGTCTTGACGGAAAAAATTCAAGGTGTTTTTGCCAACATATTGACGAAATAATTCATCTAGGTCCATATTCATCAAACGCATACAATCAGCTAAGGCAATCGCATCAAAACTTTTGTTAGTAACGGCGGCTGACGCTAGGTTTTCAAGGGCAATTTTAAAATCTTTTTCGCCTGAGCTTTCAGTGAGTTCTGTTGATAAGGTGTCAGTAATACTTGTAACGGTTTCGCCTGTCATTAAACGTAAGCTTAAACCAAAATGAAAAATATCAACCAACTCCAATTGCACTTGCGCAATATCTATTTCTTGATGTTTCCACCATTTCCATCCGTGATGGTCTAACATTTCAGCACACTCAACCCAAATGGCGCGATACCACTCATAACCATTTTCTTGCCAGGTATCACTAACACGCGTATTCATCGCGTCTTGCATGGTTAGCATTTGTTTTATTTGATTTTGTGCTGCTGAATTTGCGCTCATTATTTTCTCTATTATTTGTAAATATCTATAGGGACTATTTTGCCGTAGAGAAAAGAAAGAAACAAGCAAACAAACGATGGTAATTTAATTAAAAAACTACCGCTAACTCAATGCCGCTAAAGGCATAGTTTTTTGCTTGCCAGTTATAACCACTTATTTCACGAAAACGAACAAATGCTGTAACTTTTATTTGCTCAATCATCATCGAACTACCGATCCCTATATAACCATCTGAATCGTTATCATTGTAATGATGGTCAAAGTTATCATTTTCGAAATCTGTATTATAGCGCTTATCATTATATGAATAGTCATCGTCACTTCGATCATTAAAGGCAAGCTCAAGCAGATCAACGCCAAATTCAGCATAAAGACTAAAGTTAGAAAAGTAACCTATTTTTATACCGCCTTCCCATGCAATAAAACCATGTTGATAATCAAAGGTATCGGTAACCCTTGCATAGCCTATTGAGCTATTAACCGAGAAACCTAAATAACTATTAAGTTTACGATGAATTACCTCTACGCCAACACTTGAGTAATAGTCACTGTCGTTAGTTGCATGCTTAATAGAAATAATATAATCATTAGATTTCATTGCGTAACTATTAAAAGAAAACAAGATGTTAAAACAGATGACGATGATAATTTTGTTCATAATAAGCTCAACAGAAGATTTACAGCCATTCTCATATTATTACGGGTAAGTTTCAGTGATCTAATTGTTAGGATATACTGAAAAACTGTAAGTTATTGTCAGATTAATTCTGTAGACATTGAGCCTTTAGTGCTGGCGTCATTTAAAAGTGGGCTTTTACTCTAAGCCAAGCATTGCTGTTTTGTTGATGTTGACCAAAAAAAGTATACTTTTCTTCACCCCAAAATAAATTCGCCCCAGCCGAGAATAACCACTGATCGCTATAGCGATAAGTTATTGAAGGTTTAAGATAACCATCCTTGTCTGTGGGAGAATAAAAGTTAAAAACGCTATAAATTAATTTTTGCTGCAATGTTCTGTAGGTTAAGCGAAAGGTTAATAATTGACGATTTTCATCAACTTCTGTTGCTGGCGTAGCAGAATGGCTAATAAATTGCTGATAATGTTTGGTTTGCTCAACATAGAACTGAACGCTAGCAGTCAGGTTTTTAATTACTTCTCTTTCAAAAGCCACTAACAACCTATTTTGACCATTAGCAATAAAAGGGTTAGTGCCGTTATTATCCTCAATACTGTTATAACTTGCATATTCAGCATTAAATAATCCGCCGGCTAATGACAATCGAACACTGGCTCCCCAAGCATTCATTTCTGGAAAATAAGCTTGTGATGGCTGACTGTTATCTTCTGTAATACCTACGGGAGTTGGCCAAAAACCTTTATAACCATACAACGCATATTCCACGCCATTATTGTTAGTCGCAAGGCGCGCTGAAAATTGTGCTTTCTTGGTTTCTTTTACCCTAAAATTATCAGCGGGTGCAACAATGGCTTGTGCTTGCGGTGAATAAAAAGAAAAACGTTCGCCAGTGATGTAAACATCAGGGGTGAACTCAGGAGTCCAAGTGAGATCAAGTGAATAGTGACCAATATACCAAGTACCTTTCGCACTATCTGAAGGCGCTTTTAGATATTGGTCATCACGTCCCGAGAAGAATGATTGCCAGTTTTTTGCAAACAAGTCGTTAAGGAAAATATAATCACCAGTCCCCCATGTCAGAATTTGCCGCCCTAATTTAACATCTGTTTTATCAGAGGGACTAAAACGGATATTTAATTCGCGTGCTTGCAAAAAAGTATCTTTTAATACATCGTCATAAATTAACTCTGCTTTTGAAACCAGCTCAAAAGATTCATGACTGTAATCAAGATTAACGCGTGTGGTGATTTCACTTAATGATGCGTTTGACTCAACAATATTATCCTGTAATAAATAGCCATAACCCGCTTCAACAAAACCTGAAAATTTCCAAGGTGAAACCACTGCTTCGCTCCACTCATCTCCCCAATTATCTGTTTCGTTTGCGAGAACATTAGCGGCAAAAATTGCGCTAGCGGCACAAAGGCTGGTCACTATAAAATAGAAATTTTTTACTGATTTTTGCAAAATAATTCTGTCCATTTATTGTTAGTGATATAAATAATAATCCCGATACTGAATTAATTTCAGCAACTAAACTAATTTCAGCAGTTAAAACGTTAGTCGCTGAAACGGATCAGGATGAGTTTATACGATCATCGTTAGCTTATTAATCCAGCCACTCTTTCGGGGGGTTACGTAAACTGCGCTCAGAAAAAATATCATTGGGTAAGCCAACATTATATTTCACATTCCTAAATTGCATTTCAGTATAGCTACCATCGGAATGCTGAGTTATTTTTGAATGCATAACCGTGGTAAAACCATCAATAACTTCAGTTTTTAATACTTGTAGAGAACGTGATTTTTTACCTTGGCTGTTATAAAAGTCAACTTGCATCGGTAAAAAAGTGTTTTTATCAACACTGACGATATAATGATCAAATTCAACACTGTTTAGATCTTTTGGCTGAGCCTTGATCGTATAAAAGTTGTTATCAGTTTTTAACAGGGTAAAGTTATCTTCTGCTGGGTTTCTGCCAGAAACATCCTCATAAAAAAAATGTGCGCCAACAAAAGAAGTACGCTTATCGCCGGCTGAAATACGTTTTACTAAATCTAGTGCTGGCAAGTACAACCAGCGGTCGTCATCGCTTGTGACTTTTTTTACTACACGAAATACCGTGCCTTGGACATCGGTGGGGCGAGAGAAGAACACTAAGATGTCTTGGTTACCTAGATCGGTTTGGTCTTTACGCAAGATGGTAAATTGTCGCATCTGCTTATTGCCCTGCGCATCAACAATAATCATACGGGCTTGGGCACTACCATCATCAGCAGAATAATATGAGGCTAAGTTTGCCTTAGTAATAATTTCATTGGCATTGGTTATATCGCCAGCCTGGCCAACAAAACTTGAAAGGGAGCAGACCAGTATCAATAGTTTTGATAAATATTTCATCTTTATATCCTATAGTCGTTCAGTTTTTAGGTTTTGCTTACCAGCAAAAAGGGTCATTAATGCCGGCAATAACACTAAAGTAACTAACGCCGATAGCGCCATAATACTCGCCAGGAAAAAACCAACGGTAATATAAGGCATTAATGGTGAAAGTAATAATGGGGTAAAACCAACGGCAATAACTATTGCATTGCGTGATATTGCTCGGCTTGGCTCTTGGAACATTGCGGTTAATGCTTGTGATAAACTGCCCAGTTCTTTCTCTAATTCTCGTGAACGTTGGAGAAAATGAATGGCAAAATCGATAGATAGTCCTAATGTGAGCGCCGACAATACCGCGATAGGCATATCATAGTCTTTACCTATCCAGCCAATTAATCCATAGATCATCGAAATAGTAAGTGTTAGCGGCAACATGGCTAAAATACCGTACTTGAAAGAGCGAAACAGTAAAACCATCATCAAGAAAACGATGACAAATGAAGACAATAGGCTGTCGATCATTCCATTTACCATCGCATCTTGCCAAACAATGTTTAAATAAGATTTACCTGCCCATTGATAACTAATATTTTTTGGCATGGGATTGTTGGTAATGTAAGTTTCTGTCCAGTTAACAACTTTGGTGGTGTGTTGATTATCGCCACTAGTCATTTGCAACCATAAGAGACTTTTTTGGTAATCTTTAGTGACAAAATGCCATAAGTCTTGTGGACGATGTGACGACTGATATTGCAATAATGTTTGCGCCACGCCATTGCTCGTTTCAGGCAGAGTAAAGTCTTTATCTTCACCGGAGAAAAGTTCACGATTGACCGTTTTGACGATATCAGCCAAGCCATTACTTTTACCGACTAAACCTGTGGCTAGTAATGCTTGTTGAAAGTCGCTTTGCCAGTTTAATAACGCGGGGTCTAGAAATACTTTGCTGTCGTTGAAAGCGCTATCAGCAATATTGACTAGCTGCTCTATAATACCTTGGTCTTTATCAGGAGCAGAAAACGTTAGGTCATCTAATAAAACCAACAAGTTCTGATTAAATAATGACTCTTTTTTAGCCGAGTTAACTTTATTTATAAAGGAATTAATTTTTTTAGCGCTAGTTGAATCAGCGGTAAACGTTGCCAGAACTGTTTTGAATTTGTTTACCTCGCTGTTATTGTCACCCTTGTTATTGTTAAACACTAACCAAGCATCATAAGTACCAGCAAAATGTTCATTGAGCACCTTGTCAGCAATTCTTATTTCGTGATCCGCTTTAAACCAATTAACGGGATTATCATTAATCTCAATACGACTAACGCCTTCAATACTAATTAAAAATAAGGCAACAAAGCCGATAAGAATGAGCTTGGTTTTTTGAGTAGCAAAACTGCCTAATCGTTCTAATACATTGGCTAATCTGCCTTTTTTCTCCATACGCACAATCGCGTCATGCAATTTGGCTAAAGTTTCAGGTTTTAAACGAGAGATATAAGCAGGGACGTAAATAATTGTCAGCGCGAATGCCAATAAAATACCGGTACCAATAAAAGCACCAAAGACTTTTACCGGCGGAATAGGAGTCAGCATTAACGAATAAAAACCGATTGCAGAAGTGATTGATGTATAAAGCATTGGTGTATATAAATGCTTCATGACACCTTTTACAACATTGCCGGCATTATCACCTTTTTTATATTTTTCAGCAAATTCAGAAAGAATGTGAACTGAGTCAACCACTGCAATTGGCATTAAGAATATAGCGATCATTGATGACATAATATGAACGGTAAAGCCCATACCGATGAGTGAGCCCATGACTATAATCACCGTTGCCATCGCGACGACCATAGGCGCAATGATTAACGGTAAATTGCGAAAAAAGTACCAAAGTAAAGCAAAAATAGCTAAACCAGCAAGTGGGGCTGCAACACCCATTTGAACAAACATCTCATAGCCAAATTGGTCTTCAGCGACAGGTAAACCTGTGATATGAAAGTCTACATTAGCCACCAACTCTGCGGGAAAATTGCCACTGATAGTACGAATTTTTTCAGCAATATTATAACTCATGTCTTTGGCTTGAATAGGCACGTAAATCGCTATCGCTTTGTCGTCTCCAGAGACTATGGTGTTGTTAAGCATAGGTAAACGTTTTACGGCTTGTTGAATGGCTAAGCTGCCCTCGAGTGAAGACGGCGCCTGCTTCATTAGATATTCAAAGCGTATGCCGTTATTTTCACCCTGGTTATTTTTTTCTTGGGTAATATTGTCAACAACACTCAAGGATAATAAATCTTGTTGAATAACCCCTTCAATTTGTAATATTTCTGTTGAAAGTTGTTCAACAACCTTTAATGCACTAGGAGTAAAAATACTATTTTCACTAACAATTCCAACGACTATCATATCGCGCATTTGAAAGTCAGTTTTTGTTTGGTTATGAAAAACACGTGCTGGCGCATCACTACTCAGCATATTTTCAGGATCGGTATCTATTTTCAGGTTTGGTATCATCGCCAGACTTATCGCCACCATCAATAAGACTAAGGTGTAAACAAGTTTAGGTTTCTCAATAGCGAGTTGTAGCAGTCTGGTGTAATTCAAAAGTGATCCTTAACTGAAAAATTGTTATATTAGATAAACGTAATGTACTTTTATATTAGCACTGTCTAATGTAATATCAATCAATATTTACTTTTTGCTGACAATAAAGACCCCGATGATGAATAATGAAACTCAAATAGACATAGCTGAAATGCGTGGTAATGCAACTCAAGCCGCTGAGTTACTGAAAGCGATGAGTAATGAAAACAGATTATTGATACTTTGCTATTTAGGTGAGAAAGAAATGTCGGTATCAGAGCTTAATGGTTTTATTGATTTGAGCCAGTCGAGTTTATCACAGCATTTAGCTCGATTGAGAAAAGATGGCTTGGTAAAAACTCGCCGAGAATCACAAACGATATACTACACAATTGCTCATCCATCGATAGTAAAACTAATTACTTTTTTACATAGTGAGTTTTGTTAAAGGTTAATTAACGATTAAGTCACAGAGGTTTTTCTCAGTGACTTAATCGCAGAGCAGAATTAAATATGCTCTATAACGATACAGCCTGCTGAATAACCGGCACCAAAAGAACAGATTAAAGCTTTATCACCAGTAACCATATCATCATGATTCAAGTGAAAAGCAATAATAGAACCTGCCGAAGCCGTATTTGCAAACTTGTCTAAAATAATAGGCGCTTCATTGCCCATAGGGTCACGGCCTAATACTTTCTTTGCAACAAAGTTATTCATGTTGATATTGGCTTGATGTAAAAATAACCTTTTTAAATCTTTAGCTTCAACATTTGCTTCTGCCATTTGCTCGGTAATTAATTGAGAGACCATTGGCAGTACTTCTTTAAAAACTTTTCGTCCTTGCTGAACAAACATTTTGTCATTATCAAGCATGGTTTCTGGATCACATTTATTGATATGACCAAAGTTACTACGAATGTTATTAGAAAAGGTCGTGATCGGCTTCTTAGTTAATATTTTAAAGCAATGGTCAGCCGTGGCGGTTGCTTGTTTTTCAATAACAATAGCCGTTGCAACATCACCAAAGATAAAGTGACTGTCGCGGTCGCGTAAATTAATTTGTGGAAAATTGAGTTCAGGGTTAATCACTAACACTGTTTTTGCTGTGTCGCCATGCAAAGCATTTGAAGCATTCATAATACCAAAGGTTGCCGATGAACAAGCGACGAGCATATCGTAAGCCCAACCTTTACAACCCAGTTCTTTTTGTACTTCAATGGCAATTGCAGGATAAGCGCGTTGTGTGTATGAACAAGCAACAATGATTAAATCGATATCGTCTGCTGTTTTATTTGCTGCAGCCATCGCTTGTTTCGCGGCGCCAACAGCCATTTCTGCTTGCGCTGATAATTGCTCATCACTACGCTGAGGAATAAGTGGCATCATGGTTTTAGGGTCAAGTGCGCCGTCTTTATACATAACATAGCGACTTTTAATGCCTGATGCTTTTTCAATGAATTCACTTGAAGATGGTTTTAAGGCCGTTAACTGCTCACTCTTAATAGCAGTGGCATTTTCAATATTATAGTCTTCAACATATTGATTAAATGCGGTGACTAATTCATCGTTTGAAATACTGTGTGGTGGTGTAAATAGACCTGTACCACTGATCACGATTGACATGTATTTTCTCCGTTTGTAATTTTCTAGTGGTCGTACCATGAGACTTATTGTATTAAAGTACAAGCACTTCAATGCTTTTAATTTATCTGTTATGGATTATACCCGTTACTGATAAAAGTGCACTGTCAAAAATTTAGCCTGTTTGACAGACGTTAGCGGTTAATTAAAAAGTTTTTTACGCACCATTGCTCGGTAGTCTCTTGGAGTGAGTTTTAATTGTTTCTTAAATAGCCGAGTTAATTGGCCTTGCTCTTGATAACCCACCTGAAAAGCGATTTCTTGAATAGACAGATTACTTGATGATAGTAAATCCTTGACTGTTTCTACACGCATTTTCTGCCAATAATGAGAGGCTTTAACGCCGGTAGCATTTTTAAAACGCCGACTAAAGGTTCTATGGCTGATACCAAATTGTAATGCTAGTTCAGTAAGCGATAATGTTGATGATAGGTTAGTACGCATCCAGAATTGAATTTGAGTGATCAATTCATCAGGATGTCGATCGACTGCACCTTCTAAATAACGTTGTTCTTCATAAGGTTTTCTTATTTCATGAGAGAAATTACGCTCAACATGTTGTGCCGCAGTCTCACCGTACGTTTGATGAATAACGTGAACGGTAATATCAGCTAAGGCATTTAAACTTGCCGCACAGTAAATACGTTCTGATTGGGTAATAAAAAAATCTGGTTTCAATTCAACGTTAGGATAATTCCTTTTGAATTGGTCAACATAATGCCAGTGTGTTGTTGCCGGATGATGGTCAAGTAGTCCAGACTCGGCAATAAAACAAACCCCTGTACCACCGCCAATAAGCGTTGATCCTTCTTGCCACATACGATTAAGCCAACTTACCATTTTGGGCTGTTTTTTGATTATTGGCCTAGGATTGCGCCAAAGACTAGGAATAAAAATATAATCTGGACTTTGGGCATGCTCAATATCTTTATCGGGATAAAGCTTAATAAGTGCTCTGGTTCGCACTGGGGCTAATAGTTCGCTCACCATTTCAATACTGAGTTTAGGCGATTGCCTATCTTCTCTTCGAGCAAAAGCTTCGCCTGCTCTAAGCATTTCAATAGGTAAGCTTACGCTGGTTGCTAACATATGATCATATAAAACCAAGGCAACATTGATTGTTTTTTGGCTTGTCTTTAGTGGCATATTAATAACTTTTGCACCGTTTGGCTGTTATTGTATTATTTGTGGCTGTAAACGACAATTAATTGTTGGCATTTCTTTTTACACTAGCAACAAGAATTACGACTCATGTATTTAAGAGAATTATAAATGACTGCTTTACCTATTATTGTTGGCATGGGCGGCGTAAACGCTGCTGGCCGCACCTCATTTCATCAAGGTTTTCGTCGTATTGTTATCGACAAATTAACCGCAGAAGCACGCCAAGAAACTTTT
This sequence comes from Colwellia sp. MB3u-55, assembly GCF_014076785.1. NCBI lineage: Bacteria > Pseudomonadati > Pseudomonadota > Gammaproteobacteria > Alteromonadales > Colwelliaceae > Colwellia > Colwellia sp. MB3u-55. The sequence goes on along the minus strand of NZ_JACGUS010000070.1, from coordinate 18,967 downwards.
GTTGGTCTTGCTACTTTGATGAATATCTTAACTTTCCAAGCAGGTCAGTTAGTTGACGTTGAGGGTAATTGTGTTGCATTAAGTGAAGTAGAAGCACGTTTTGGCCAGCAAATTCTTGATGGCACCCTTATCCGTAAAATTGAAAGTAATCACTTTGACCCTGACGCGACGCATTGCCACACAAATATGGTAGCAACACCGAGCACTGAAAATATTACTTTTGAAATTAAGGAAAAAGAATTACCAAAGCCCTTACCGCGCTCATGGACAGTAACACCCTTAGCAGATAAACGCGTAAAGGTTGAAATTACTGATAATTTAGATATTAAACATAGTAGTTATCGCGATAATCCGATTAAAGCCGCAGGGCAATTACCTACCGGCTTTGAACCGTCGACATTATATAATAGTCGTTATCAGCCACGTGGCCTACAAACGACTATTTTTGGTGCTGCAGACGCTATTCATTCAACAGGCTTTAGCTGGGATGAAATTTTAGAAAAAGTAAGCCCAGACCACGTGGGAACTTATTCTTCTTCAGCTTTCGGTCAAATGCAATCGGAAGGTTTAGGGGGGATGTTGCAAAATCGTTTGCATGGCGATCGTGTTACCACTAAAAATTTAGCGTTGGGCTTAAACACCATGTCGGCTGATTTTATTAATGGTTATGTAACCGGCAGTGTGGGTACCACCTCGACTTCGACTGGCGCTTGTGCAAGTTTTCTTTATAACTTACGTAATGCTATTCAAGATATTAAATCAGGTCGAGTGCGTGTTGCTATTGTGGGCAGTAGTGAAAGCCCAATAACACCGGAAATTATTGAAGGTTTCGGTAACATGAGCGCATTGGCTAATGAAGAAGGTTTGAAAAAACTTGATGGAATTACTGATGGCCAAGCTGACCACCGTAATACCAGTCGCCCGTTTGGTGAAAATTGTGGTTTTACTATTGGTGAAGCTGCACACTTTCTGGTAATTATGGATGACGAATTAGCCATTGAATTAGGCGCTAAACCTTTGGGCTCGGTTGCTGATGTATTCATTAATGCCGATGGTATTAAAAAATCTATTACCGCTCCAGGTCCTGGTAATTACATTACCATGGCGAAGTCAGTGGCATTAGCAAAAAGTATTTTAGGGGAAGAGTCGGTACAAAAGCGTAGCTTTATATTAGCTCATGGTTCAAGTACCCCACAAAACCGTATCACCGAGTCGTTAATTTATCACCGTTTGGCAGAAACTTTTGATATTCATAATTGGCCGGTAGCGGCGCCTAAAGCTTATGTTGGCCATACTATAGCACCAGCAAGTGGTGACCAAATCACTATGGCGCTAGGTGTTTTTGCTCATAATATTATGCCGGGTATTACGACCATTAAATCGATTGCCGATGATGTACATAATGAGCGCTTAAATATTGCACTTGATCACTGGCAGTGTGAAGCGATGGATGTTGCTTTCATCAATTCAAAAGGTTTTGGCGGTAATAATGCCACGGCTACTTTACTTTCACCTGACGTAACGCTCTCTATGCTGAAAAAACGATATAGCATAGCAGAAATGACCCGTTACCAAGAAAAGTTATCTGCGGTTGAAGAGAAACAAGGTATCTATCAAGAAAAAGCCAACAATGGACAGTTTGAATTAATTTATAAATTTGGTGTGGGTGTCTTAGGTGATGATGATATTGAAATTAACACTGAAAATATCTCAATGACCGGCTTTACTAATAATATTGCCTTACCCAGTAAAAATCCGTTTGCGGATATGGTGTAGTCATCACTTAAGCCTTTGTAAGGTTAAATTAAGTAAAAATGAAAGAGCAAAGCATTATCGCTTTGCTTTTTTTTACCTTTATAAACAGTACCTTTCGATCATCTTCAGTAATAGTTGTTCAGTTTTATCAATTTCGCTATGCGCTAGAAATTCATTAGGCTGGTGTGCTTGATCAATTGAACCAGGACCTAAAACGATAGTTTGACAACCCAGTTGTTGAATGAAAGGTGCTTCGGTCGCATAGTTTACCGCACAACATGAATGACCACTTATTTCTTCGGCTATAGTGATAAAGTCACTGTTTTTGCTTTGTTCAAAGCTGGGTGAACTTGGATCCAATTCACTAAATGAAATTCTATTAGGGTATTTTTCAGCTAACGGTTCTAACGCTTCACTGAGTAATAAGATAAGTTCGCTGTCAGTCATACCGGGTAGGGCACGCATATCGATGTCTAACTCGCAGTGACCACAAATTCTATTGGCATTGTCGCCGCCGTGTATTGCGCCAAAATTAAGGGTTGGCTCCTTTACATCAAAGGCTTGATTACTATAATTGAGAGCCAATTTTTCTTTGAGTTGCATTAATTGGCCAATCACTTGATGGATAATTTCTATCGCATTCACGCCTAAACTTGGCTTGCTTGAGTGCCCTGATTGACCTTGAATAGTTATGCGATGGGACATATGACCTTTATGCATGATGACAGGGACCAAATTTGTTGGCTCACCAATAATAGCAACATCGGGTTTTATCTGTTGGTTTTTGGTGAAAAAACGTGCGCCAGCCATGGTGGTTTCTTCATCTGCGGTGGCTAAAATGTAAAGTGGTTTTTTTAACTGTTGCGCGGTTAACCCTTTACAAACTTGTAAAATAAAAGCAAAAAAACCTTTCATATCACACGTCCCTAAACCATAAAACTTATTATCTTTATCGACAATTTTGAACGGGTCTGACTGCCAACGATTTTCATCAAAAGGTACGGTATCACTATGACCTGCAAGTAACAATCCTCCTGTTCCACTACCGAGTTTTGCTAACAAGTTATATTTATTGCGCGTTTCTGGTACCGCTTGAATGTCGATACTAAAACCGAGTTGTTCAAACCAACTTGCCAATAGTTGAATAACCGCTAAATTTCCTTGATCCCAGCTCGCTTGTGTCGAGCTAATAGAAGCACTGGCAATCAGTTGTGTTAATGAATCAGTAAAGTTGGGCAAATTTTTCATAGTGGCTCACAGTTAAAAATGAATAAATAAAAAAACCATGGGTAATTATGCTTATTTGTTGCATAACGAGTCATTGGGTGTTATTTTCCTATTCTAGTGTAAATAACCTAAATATAGAAGGCTATTGAAAATAATTTGTTTTCTGCTTTCCTTAGGTCAATAAAAAAATTAATAGATGAGGTTGTATGAAAGTCGCGGTTATTGGAGCAAGTGGATATGTGGGGGCAGAGCTGATTAATTTATTGTCTGCGCACGATAAAATTTCCATTGAATATTTACTGGTGTCAGAAAACAGTAGCTCGGCAGATATGACCTTTTCGCAATTACATCCGCGTTACTTAGGCGTATGTGATTTACCTTTAGTCTGTTTTTCACAGGGTTGGTTCGATGATACGGTACAAAAGCTTGATGCGGTATTCTTTGCTACTCCGCATGAGTTTAGTGCTGACTGGGCACAAGCTTTTGTTGAGAAAGGTGTTAAGGTTTTTGATCTCTCTGGTGGTTTTCGTTTAAAAAATAGCGAAGATTACCCAATATTCTATGGCTTTGAACATAAAAACTTATCGGCGCTTGCCCAAGCAACTTATGGTTTAGCCGAATGGCAACAAGATGATATTGCTAATACACAATTAGTTGCTGTACCTGGCTGTTACCCAACAGCAAGTTTATTATCACTTAAGCCAATTACCGTAAATAACTACCATCTTGAAAACTCTCTCATTGTTGTCAATGGGATCAGCGGCGTCAGCGGTGCGGGTAGAAAAGCCTTATTAGCGACAAGCTTTTATGAAGTCAGCTTAACACCTTACAATATTTTACAGCACAGGCATCAACCCGAGATAAGCCAAGAAGCTAATGCCGCGGTTATTTTTAATCCTCACCTTGCACCTTATAAAAGAGGATTATTGGCAACGGTCACTTTGCAAATCAAAGCAGGTATTACGACAAAACATATTAACGAAGCTTTTTTAAACGCTTATCAAGATAAGCCCTTGGTGCGCTTAACCGGCGCTTGGCCGAAAATAGACAATGTAGCTAATACACCATTTGCTGATTTACATTGGCAAGTCGATGAAGAAAAACAAGTTGTTGTGGTCAGTTGTGCTATCGATAATTTATTAAAAGGTGCTGCTTCACAAGCGGTGCAATGTGCGAATATTTCTCTGGGTTTAGCGAGTGAATATAGTTTGTTGCACAATGTAACTTTGGGAAAGAGTTAATGACTAAGACAATAAACACATCAGTAACGTCTAAAACTAACAAGCCATTAGTGATCAAAATTGGCGGCGCTATTCTTGAAAAAAAAGATGCTTTAGCTGATTTATTAAAAATTATCGCGACATTAAAAAATCAAGCCGTGGTGCTAGTGCATGGCGGCGGCTGTGTTGTTGATGAAATACTCAGCCAAGCTGGTTTTACTTCAGAGAAAAAACAGGGTTTACGTGTTACACCTCAAGAGCAAATGCCCCTTATTGCGGGTGCATTAGCAGGTAGTGTTAATAAAACGATTGTTGCCACTGCAGCAAGTTTACACATGCAAGCCGTTGGATTGTCACTGGTCGATGGTGATATGGTTTCGTGTCAGTTAAGCGATAAAGGCCTGGGTATGGTGGGTGAGCCTAGTGCAAATAATAGTAAGTTACTCGATACACTTTTAAGTGCAAACTTTTTACCGGTTATCTCTTCTATCGGTTCATTAGCCAATGGTGAGTTAGTGAATGTTAATGCGGATGATGCAGCTGTCGCAATTTGTCAGTTACTAAATGCCGAATTGTTATTGCTAACCGATGTTAATGGTGTAAAAGATGCGCGTGGTGGATATATTGCTTCACTAAGTAAAGCTCAGGCAAATTCCTTAATAGAGCAAGGTGTTATTGCTGGCGGGATGACCGCCAAAGTTAATGCCGCTTTGCATGCAGCAAGCCAATTGCGACGAAGTATCGCGGTTGCCAGTTGGCAGTCGCCTGAGCAAATCATCAATTTAATAAAGGGTGATGCAATTGGCACACGCATTCAGCCACATTAACACAGTTAAGTCACACTTAATTTAACGATTTTTCGGATAGGACTTATCATGTCACCGACACACACAAGATTAGAAAACTTTTTAGCAGATGATCAACTGACTAAAACACAAATAATTGATCTGATTGCTTTAGCAATAAAGATTAAAAACCATCCTAGCGACTATAGTGAAGCTTTAGCGGGTAAATCTGTAGTGATGATTTTTGAGAAACCTTCATTAAGAACACACGTTAGTTTTGATATGGGTATTAACAAATTAGGCGGCCATGCGCTATATTTAGGCCAACAAAATGGCAAACTAGGTGAGCGAGAACGAGTTAGTGATTACGCTAAAAACCTTTCTTGCTATGCTGACGCTATCGTTGCGCGTGTTTTTGAAAACAGCGCTATTGAAGGTTTAGCTGAGCACGCAACTATTCCAGTGATTAATGCACTGTGTGATATATATCATCCGTGCCAAGCACTAGCTGATTTTGTTACTCTACAAGAATATTTTGTTATAGGTAAAGGTATAGATTTAACCAAGGTTAAACTTGCTTATATAGGCGATGGTAACAATGTGTCTAATTCGTTGATGTTTATGGCTGCAATACTAGGGGTCGATTTTACCTTGGTTTGTCCAGCGGGGCATGAACCAGAAGCACAATTATTTAGTAAAGCGAAAGCTTTTGCAGAAAAGTCAGGGAGTAAGTTGGTACTTACATCAGATGTTGAGGCTTTAGGACAGCAAGATGCTATTTATACCGATACATGGGTATCAATGGGCTTTGAAGATGCCAGTAAAAAAGCTGCACTCTTAGAGGCGTTTGCCCCTTATCAAGTGAACCATCAAATGATGAAAGACAGCGGCGCCAGTATTGTGATGCATTGCCAACCAGCGCACTTAGAGGAAGAAATAACAACCGCACTTTTTGACAGTGAAATGTCGGTAGTTTTCCAAGCAGCAGAAAATAGAATGTGGGCGCAAAATGCCGTACTCGTTACGCTATTAGCTAAATAATAGTGTAGAAATTAATGGGTCAGCAGCTGATTTACATTCAGCATGACAATTTATCAAGATTAGTTAGGAATAAGACAATGGCTTTAGCAAAAAAACAAATCAAAAAAGTAGTATTAGCATATTCTGGTGGATTAGATACCTCAGCGATTATTCCGTGGTTAAAAGAAAATTATCAAGGCTGTGAGGTTATCGCGTTTTGTGCTGATGTCGGCCAAGGTGATGAAGAGCTTGAAGGTGTTAAAGAGAAAGCGATTGCTTCAGGGGCATCTGAATGTTATGTAGTTGATCTTAAAGAAGAATACATAAAAGAGTATGTTTACCCCATTTTAAAAACTGGTGCGGTATACGAAGGTCAGTATTTATTAGGTACGTCAATGGCACGACCTATTATTGCTAAAGCGCACATAGAAATCGCTCTTAAAGTGGGTGCTGATGCGGTGTGTCATGGTTGTACCGGTAAAGGTAACGACCAAGTTCGTTTTGAATCTTGTTTTGCTGCACTAGCGCCTGAGCTTACTGTTATCGCCCCATGGCGTGAATGGGACATGGTTTCGCGTGAAGACTTATTAGATTATCTTGCCGAACGTAACATTCCTTGTGCGGCTTCATTAACTAAAATCTACAGTCGAGATGCTAATGCTTGGCATATTTCTCATGAAGGTGGTGAGCTAGAAGACCCTTGGTGTGAGCCATCAAAAGAAGTATGGACTATGACAGTGGATCCTATTGATGCCCCTGATGAGCCTGAAAAAGTACAATTAAGCTTTGCTGACGGTGAGCTTGTTGCTATTGATGGTATAGACTTCTCTGGTAATGGCCAGGAAAATAGTGCCGGTGCTTATCAAGCGTTAATGTACTTAAATGCTAAAGGGGCTGCCCACGGTGTTGGTAGAATCGATATTGTCGAAAACCGCTTGGTTGGTATGAAGTCTCGTGGTTGCTATGAAACGCCAGGCGGTACTATTTTGATGGCGGCTTATAAAGGTTTAGAGTCACTTATTCTTGACAAAGAGTCACTTAAATATCGCGAATCTATTGGCCTTGAATTTTCTCATGTTATTTATGATGGTCGCTGGTTTACTCCGCTTGCTAAGGCTCAATTGGCTTCTGCTGCCTCATTTGCCGAAAAACTAACCGGTGATGTCGTTGTTAAATTGTATAAAGGTATGGCGCAAGTCATACAACGTCGTTCGCCAAATAGTTTGTATTCTGAGGCATTTGCTACATTTGGTGCTGACGATGTTTATGACCAAAAACACGCCGAAGGATTTATTCGTTTATTTAGCTTATCGAGCAGGATCACTGCACTTTCTCAAAAAGATACTGTGCTAAAGCATAAGGAAAAATAGTCATGGCTTTATGGGGCGGACGTTTTAAAGAAAAGGCGAGTTTACAATTTAAGAAGTTCAATGACTCATTGCCGGTAGATTACCGCATGGCAGTGCAAGACATTGTTGGTTCAATAGCTTGGGCGCAAGCTATTCATGAAGTAGGCGTTATAAATGAAGATGAACTGGTTCGCTTAACGGCAGCATTGCAAGAATTAAAAGCGTCGGTAGAAGAAAATCCTCAACAAATATTGTTGTCTGATGCGGAAGATATTCATAGTTGGGTAGAGATCCAGCTAATTGAAAAAACGGGTGACTTAGGTAAGAAGCTTCATACAGGGCGCAGCCGTAATGACCAAGTCGCAACTGATTTAAAGCTATGGTGTAAAGAAAAGGGCGGTGATTTACTGTTTGCTCTTGTTAATTTACAACAAGCGATGATGAATTTAGCGGAACGTGAAAAAGATACGGTACTACCAGGCTATACCCATTTACAAAGAGCGCAACCAATAACTTTTGGCCATTGGTGTTTAGCGTATGTAGAAATGTTTAACCGTGATATTGGCCGTTTAAAAGATGCGCTTTATCGTTTAGATGTTTCGCCATTGGGGTCAGGCGCTTTAGCAGGTACCGCTTATCCTATTGACAGAAATGCACTGGCGAGTCGCTTAGGTTTCAGAACCGCCACCATGAACAGTCTTGATGCTGTTTCTGACCGCGATCACGTCATTGAATTGTTGGCTTCAGCCAGTATTTCAATGATGCATTTATCACGTTTTGCCGAAGATTTAATTTTCTACAATTCAGGAGAAGCAGGCTTTGTTGAAATGAGTGATCTGGTCAGTTCTGGTTCATCATTAATGCCACAAAAGAAAAACCCTGATGCCTGTGAATTAATCCGCGGTAAGTCAGGTCGTGTTTTTGGCGCCTTGACGGGGATGTTAACCACAATGAAAGCGTTGGCACTTGCTTACAATAAAGATATGCAAGAAGACAAAGAAGGTTTATTTGATGCGCTTGATACGTGGCAAGAATGTATGGAAATGGCAGTACTCGTTGCTGATGGTCTGAAAGTAAATCGCTCTCGGACATTAGCCGCGGCCCAACAAGGCTATGCGAATGCCACTGAACTTGCTGACTATTTAGTCGGTAAAGATATTCCGTTTCGTGAAGCACATCATATTGTCGGTGAAGTCGTCTTAGCCGCTATTGACAAAGGTGTACCTTTAGAGGATTTAACGATAAGCCAACTACAAGAATTCAGTGATAGAATTGAGCAAGATGTTTATCAGCACCTTTCTATTGAATCGACACTTAATAAGCGTGAAGCGCTCGGCGGTACTTCTCGTTCACAAGTTGAAAAAGCGCTGGCGACTACTCAGTCTGGCAATGAAGCTATCTTAAATGAGCAAGTTGTTGGTGCGCCAGGCAAACAAAGAATTCAAAGGGCATTAAAGCAAGTAAAACAGCGTTTAAATGCGCAACGTGCTGCTGCTATGTCCGTTCGTCGAGCAAGAATGTCTGATGTTGACAGTATTTATCAACTGACCAACTTTTGGGCCGATAAAGGGGAAATACTGCCGCGGTCACGTGACAATATTATTCATGATATTCAGAATTTTGTTGTTGCCGAGCTTGACGGTAAGGTTGTTGGCAGTGCATCACTTTATATCTATCAAACAGGTTTAGCTGAAATACGCTCGGTTGTTTTACAAGATGATGCTCAACAGCAAGGTCAAGGCAAAGCACTTATTCAGTATTTGTTAGAGTTTGCCTATCAAATGGAGTTAGAGCAAATTATTGTTTTAACTTATATTCCAAAATATTTTCAGCAGCTTGGTTTTAACTTAATTGATAAAAGTTCACTAGCCGATAATATTATTGAAGATAGCGAACCCAGCCCACATAAAGACCCTGCTGATGAAGTCGCTATGGAATACATACTTAGTCAGCCTCAACAGGCATAATTTCAGTAGTCATTTATAACTGATTTAGACAAGATATTTACTTTAATTAAGATCCTAAGCGCTTAGCGTTTGGGGTAAACAAATAGGTAGTTACAACTTAGAAAATGGATAGCATCAGTAATAACGAACAAAATTATGTTAAATGGTTTAGAAATGCAGCGCCCTATATTAATGCGCACCGTGGAAAAACAGTGGTGCTTATGTTTGGTGGCGAAGCCGTGCTTCACCCAAATTTTGCCAATATTATTCATGATATTGCTTTGTTGCGTAGCTTGGGTGTTAAGCTCGTTTTAGTTCATGGCGCTAGACCACAGATAGAAGAGCGTATGGATCAGCGTAACATTACTCGCCATATCGAAAATAATATTAGAGTAACCGATGCTGAAACTTTGGTTGCAGTAAAGGATGCTACGGGTTCATTGCGCTTACATATCGAAGCTTTGCTCACTATGGGCCTAGTTAACTCGCCTATGCATGGTTCGCGAATTCGTGTTAGCACCGGGAATTTTGTCATTGCTAAACCGATAGGGGTACGTGATGGCGTCGATTATAAATATACCGGTAGCGTAAGACGAATCGATGCGGTCGGTATTCATACCCAGCTTGATTATGGCTCGATAGTCGTATTATCGCCGATTGGCTACTCTTCTACCGGTGAAGTGTTTAACTTAGCACTTGAAGATGTCGCGACTAAAACAGCACTCGCCCTTAAAGCTGATAAATTAATTACCTTTACTCAAGAGGATGGTTTAATTGATGAATCTGGTGAGCTTATTCGTAGCTGTAGTGTACGGCGAGTAAAAACATTATTGGATGATAAAGACTGTCATGTTCGCCAATTATTATTAAGAGCGATAATCGAGAGTGGAGAAAATGGTATAGAGCGTTGCCATTGCGTGAGCTACCAAAGTGATAGTGCTCTACTACAAGAGTTATTTACCCGCGATGGTGCAGGCACTTTAATTGCAAAAGATCATAAAGAAGAAGTTTGTACCGCTAGCATCGATGATGTCGGTGGTATTTTAGAACTGATTGCCCCCTTAGAAGAGGAAGGTATTCTGGTGAAGCGCTCAAGAGAACTACTTGAGGTTGAAATTGATCGCTTTACGGTACTTAAAAAGGAAGATGTTATTATTGCTTGTGCTGCTTTGTATCCTTATCCCGAAGCAAGTTCAGGAGAAATAGCCTGTGTGGCAATTCATCCTGATTATCGCAATGGAAATAGAGGCGAGCGCTTAATGAATGCCTTAGAAGTAAAAGCTTTTGATCAACACTTAACCTCATTATTTGTCTTAACAACGGTCAGTGGTCATTGGTTTCGAGAGCAAGGTTTTATCGAGAGTTCAATGGAAGATTTACCTGAAGGTAAAAAACAGCTGTATAACTTCCAACGAAAATCTAAGGTATACATCAAACATATTTAGTGAATAGGTCTTGCTGTTATCAATTCAACGTTTATTTATAAGAATAAATGCCGCTTTTAAAAGCGGCATTTTTGTTTTTAAGCTGGGCTTTAAATATTTGTTTTTGTTTATATATGCAACAAAGTAAATATAAAAGCATTTATTCACAAAAATTGTGCACTTATGTAACAGTAATGTTTCATATTCGTTATTTTTAGGGCATATTGTGTGTCGCGCTTGTTATTTGTTTGTAAGGTTTATACTTTTTAATGGTCATATTTAGACTTTTTGTCATTCTTCTCATTGCTTTTGCAATGACTTTACTGACTTCTTTTGCACTCAAAGCAGAAACTGATTTCGCGCTAGAAAGTGGAGATCAATTTACAGCAACACTGTTATCTGAATATGGTCAAATAAGTAACTTTCTTAATCAAGGAAGTGATGAAAAAAGTACCAGCTACATAAAAATTGAACCGTCTGTCTTTATTCAAACACAGTTATCGCGACATTTAATACAATTAGCGACAAAGGTCAGTCATTACCAATTTAATAACTTTAGTGAAGACGATCATAATAATTTATTATTTAAGCCAAGCTATTTCTTTAAGCTTGATCATAACAAAACACTGTTTGCAGATATTAAGTTACAGGAAAGTTATGAATATCGCGGTACTGGCTTATCTTTAGGCAATGCAGAATCAATAACAAGCGGAGATGATAAAAAATCGCTTGCCGCTAATATAGGCTATTTATATGGCCAAATTGATTCAGTGGCGAAATTAAAACTTTCAATCGGTCAAGAAGACTTTCGCTATAAAACAAGACGAGCCGAAAATAAGGCACTCGACCGTGTTGATCAAAGTGTTGCGGCTAGTTTTGATTATTTACTGTCAGAAAAGACATATTTTGCTACAGATTTAGCTTATACCCAATCAAACTTTCAAAATAATAGCCCATTAAATAAAGACATATATGCGTTATTAGTCGGTATGAAGTGGCAATCGACGGCTATAACTCAACTGCAAGCATTAATTGGTTATCAAAGATTAACTTTTGAAGAAACATTGTTTGCCAGCGATACTCGCTTTAAATGGCGAGTTGATATTAATTGGCAGCCAACGAATTTTATGCAAATGAATATAAACACCCAACGAAATTATGAAACAACCAACAGAATTGTCGATAGCTATCGCGTTGTTGACAGTACTAATTTACAACTTACTCATCAACTGACTGATTATTTTCAGACATCTGCGGTTGTTGGGTATAAGCAAGAAAAGGTCGTTTACCTTGAGCAAACGATCAATGAAGATTATTTGTACTCAGAGGTTAGGTTGAATTATCAACGTAATGATTGGCTGACTGTATTTGCAGGTTTTACTTTTAAAGAACTAACAGCAAGTGATGATAGGCTAAACAACCAAGGCAATAGCTTATCGTTAGGCTTTAATGTTAATATTTAGTATTGGATAAAAAATATGCGTTACTATGTTTTGTCACTAATTTTAGTGCTCTGTAGTTTTTTTTGTGAGGCAAGTGATTATTTACTGGGTCCGGGCGATCAAATACATATTGTTGTTTATGGTGAAGACGATTTAACAACTGATGTGAAAATTGATAAATCGGGTTTTATATCTTTTCCGTTTTTAGCTGATATACAGGTAATAGGTTTATCGACTAAAAAACTTGAAACCACGATAAGAAGAGGCTTACTTGGAGATTATATTGTTGACCCACAAGTATCTGTTTCTGTGTCTATTTATCGGCCGTTTTTTATCCACGGACAAGTTACACGACCAGGAGGTTACCCTTATCAAGATTATTTGACCTTGGATAAAGCCATCGCAATCGCTGGAGGATTATCTAATAGGGCGTCGACTTCCGATTGGAAAATTACACGACTAGTCAACGGTGTTAAAGTGACGTTAGAGGGGAACATTGCTACTGAGATCCACCCTGATGATATTATAAAAATAGAACAAAGTTTTTTTTAAAATAAAAATAAAAATAAAAACTGAGAAGGGATTTTTGACAAATTTTATTAGCCGTATTTATATGTGGTTTTGCAAATAATAATGAGCAGTAATGTTAAACGATAATCAAAGCGTAAATTTTAATGCCCCAAACCAAGAGATAGATTTAAAAGAGGTCTTAAGACCGCTTTGGTCTCGACGATGGCAGATTGTTTTTTTTACTTTATTCGTTTCACTGATGGTTTATTTTTATGTTTCGTTGCTCAAACCTTCCTTTAAAGCTACGGCTATTTTACAAATAGGTAGTAATAAACCCGCTAATACTTTATCGATTAATGACGCCTTTAATGAATCTAGCGCCAGTAAAGAGCAAGTTAAAACTCAGTACGAATTATTAAAGTCTCGAAAATTTGCTGAGCGCGTTATTATTAGTTTGAATTTGGTTGAACACCAGGAATTTAATAGTGGTAAATACAATGATAAAATAAGCTACTTCGCTAACATAGGAAAGCGGATTAGTAGACCAACAGTTAGTAGCTTAATATCAATCTTTGAAAGTCGTTTAACTATCGCTCCGATAGCGAGCACCGAACTTGTTAAAATAAGTTTTGCTGCTCACTCACCTCTATTAGCACAAAAAGTCGCTAATCAAATCGGTCTCACGTATCTTCAATACCAAGATGAAATTCATAGCGCGTCAAAGGAGTCAACATCGCAGTGGCTTGTTGACCAACTTGAAGAGTTAGAGAAAAAGCTTGAAACATCAGAACAAGCGCTACAAGAATACCGTGAAGCGGAAGGTATTGTTGATATTTTAGGGGTTGCTGGCTTAGTGAGCTCTGAGTTAACCGAGTTAACTTCTTCAGCAATACGAGCTGAAAAAATCAAAGATGACTTAGAAGTAACCTACCAAAGTATGCAAAAACGTCGAAAAAATACCACGCAACTTCTGGAACTTCAGGAAATCAGTCAGCAAAGTGACCTTGTACAATTAAGGCGTGCCGATGAGAAAGCAGCGCGTAAGATATTTGAGCTTTCTAAGCGTTACGGGCCCAAACACCCCAAACGTATAGCGGTGCAAGCAGAGCTAGAGTCATTGCAAAAAGGCATCGTAGAGCTCGTTGATGAAATTGTAATCTCTATTGAAAAAGATTACCTAAACTCTTCTGAAAAAGTTAAAGCAACGAATAATCGTTTGGCAATTGCGAAAGTCGATTACTTACGCTTGAGCCGTTTACAAAATAAATTTTCACAATTGCAACGCGAAGTTGATACCAATAAAGAACTTTATAATAACTATTTAGTCCGTTTAAAAGAGACTGACGCTATGGGTAATTATAAAGCAAACTTTTACGTGCGCTTTATTGATAAAGCGATTATGCCCACGGATAGGTTCGCACCCAAAAAAGCCCTCATAGTGATTATGAGTTTTATGTTATCGTTTGCGATTATTGCTATTATTATTATTATGCGTGAGATATCAATGGATACGTTAAATTCACGTAGAAAACTTGATAGCTTTACAGAAGCACCTGTTCTCGCTATTTTACCAAAATTTCAAGCGCCAAGTGCTGAAAAAAAGAGTGATCCCTATCACACAGATAATCGCTTTACAGAAGCGGTGCGCACGTTAAGAACCTCTTTATTGTTTAATGGCGAAAGTAAGCCAGCTAAAGTGATTGCGATAACATCCTCGGTGCCAAATGAAGGAAAGTCGACTATAGCACTACATTTAGCCCGTTCGTTTAGTGAAATGGAAAAGGTTTTGCTTATTGAAGCGGATATGCGACATCCGACCGTAGCAAAAAATATGAATTTAAGTCCACATCGCCCAGGATTATCAAATTTATTAGCGAAAACACATCAAATTAATGAATGTATTATCCGCGATAAAAACTTAAAGTTAGATATTTTAACCTCGGGTATTTCTCCGGCTAATCCGCTAGTTTTTTTATCAATGAAGCGCCTTAATATGCTCATTAAAGTTTTTGGTAATTTTTATGACCGAATTATTATTGAGACACCACCGGTAAATGCTGTGAGTGATGCTGCTATTATTTCTAAATTAGTTGAAACGGTTTTGTATGTTGTTCATGGTGAAAAAACGAAACGAGAGCAAATTACTACAGGTCTACGTATGCTAAAGCAAGTCAATGCACCCATTGAAGGCATCATAATTAACCACAGCCAAAGTATTGATGCTGATAAATACCAAAACAAGTATTACAACGAACGTGCTAATAACATTGTTAAACTACCTGTACGTAAACAAGGTTAGTGTTCTTCTATCTATCAATAGTCAATGCAGCCAATATTCGAAGGCATCATAATCGACCACAGCCAAAGTATTGATGCTGATAGATACCAAAACAAGTATTACAACGAACGTGCTAATAACATTGTTAAACTTCCGGTACGCAAGCAGGGTTAAAAAACATTGTTAAATTACCGTTACGTAAACAAGGTTAATGTTCTTCTATCTATCCGCAGTCAACACAGTCAACACAGTCAGTAGTCAATGCAGCCAATATTCGAGGGCATCATAATCAACCACAGCCAAAGCATTGATGCTGATAAATACCAAAACAAGTACTACAACGAACGCGCTAATAATATTGTAAAACTACTCGTACGCAAACAAGGTTAGTATTTTTCTCAATATTAACCTCTTCCGCTTATTGAAAACTGCGGTAGAATAAGAGTAAGTTTTTACCAGCTAGTACTTCTGCTTATAATATGAAATCACGCCAACAATTTTCCCTACAAAAAAATAACAGTTTTGCAGTTTATGCAACGACACCCATTATTTATTATCCAAATAGTGAACAAGATCTGCAATTATTAGCAGCGGTGACTAGCGCACCTTTTTATATTTTAGGCGCGGGCAGTAATACGCTTTTTGTCGAGGGTGTTACACCGGTAATTATTAAGCCGGAGTTCTTAGGGATTAATGTTAATGAAACAGAAGAATATTATCAGGTCAATGCCGCTTGTGGTGAAAATTGGCATGACTTGGTATGCTTTTGTATTGATGAAGGCATTAACGGTCTAGAAAACTTAGCACTTATTCCTGGCAGTGTTGGCGCTGCTCCAGTACAAAACATTGGTGCTTATGGCGTTGAGATTGCTGATTTTATTGAAAGTGTAACTTGGTTTGATTTTGCTAAAAATAAATCACAGCAGTTAACGCAGGCGCAATGTCAATTTGATTATCGCGATAGTATTTTTAAAAATGCTTTAAAAAATAAAGGTATCATCACGGATATTACTTTACGCTTTCCAAAAAACTGGCAGGCTAAGCTGAATTACCAAGGATTAAACACCTTGCCCCCAAATAGTCATGCTAGGGTTATTATGGATACCGTGATTGCCATACGAAATGCTAAGTTACCTGATCCCAAGGTTATCCCAAACGCTGGTAGCTTCTTTAAAAATCCTGTGGTTAGCGCTGAGCAGTTTTTATTATTAAAAAATAACTATCCAGAAATTGCCGCTTTTCAACAAGATAATGGCACTGTTAAGCTAGCAGCAGGTTGGTTAATTGAAAGAGCAGGGCTGAAAGGTTATCAACTCAACGGTGCAGCTGTGCATAATAAGCAAGCGCTAGTGCTAACCAATATTGATTCGGCCTGCGGGGCAGATATCAAAAATTTAGCCCTACATGTACAACAAACCGTATTAGCATTATTTGCCATTATGCTACAACCAGAAGTAAGAATGCTCAGTGAGCAGGGCGAAGTTACCTTAGGAGCTATAAGCTGATCATGGCCAAAGCAATACGAGAGCAATTAATACAATATTTAGCCGATGGACAATTTGTTTCTGGGCAATGGTTAGGTGAGCAGCTAGGAGTCAGTCGCGCAGCAATATCTAATCATATCGCCTCGCTAATTGAAATGGGGCTTGATATTTATAGTGTTACCGGCAAAGGCTATAAATTATCTGAACCGTTAACATTATTAGATGAAAAAGAAATTCAATATAAGTTAAGCGCATTGGGTCAGAAAAACAAAGTCGAAGTGCATAATATTATTGACTCAACCAATAGTTATTTATTGCGTCGCTTACCCAATCAAAATCATAATTTGCAAGTCTGTTTAGCTGAATATCAAGATGCAGGGCGCGGTCGGCGCGGTCGTAAGTGGATCTCACCCTTTGGTTCACATATATATATGTCGATGTATTGGTATTTAGAACAAGGTATGGCGGCAGCTATGGGATTAAGTGTCGTGTCGGCTCTAGCGGTTAGCGATGCAGTAAAAGAACTTTATCAAATTGATGTGCAGTTAAAGTGGCCCAATGACATTTATTTTGGAGGGGTTAAGCTTGCTGGTATCCTTATTGATTTGGATGGGCAAGCTCTTGAACCGTGTCACTGTGTTATTGGTATTGGTTTAAATATTAATATGCCCCAAAAAAGTGCAGAACAAGTCGACCAACCTTGGACAGATTTACAAACAGCTATGATGCAAAGTACAAACGAGCATGGAAATAACGCGGTTAATACGATTGACCGAAGTGATTTGGCTGCAACGTTAATTTCTAAACTCTCATTAAGGCTTCAGCAGCATCAACATGAAGGGTTGCTGTCTATGGCCAATGAGTGGGCCAAACAAGATTATTATATCAATAAACCGATAAGGCTAATCACCGGCACGCGTGAAAAGAAAGGTATTTGTCGAGGCATTAATAACCAAGGAGCTTTATTGTTAGAAGTTGATGGCCAAATTAGTCCTATTTATGGTGGTGAAGTTAGCTTGAGGGCTGACACATGAGATTATTAGTTGATATTGGCAATACTCGCACCAAATACACTTTTGAGCAGCAAGGTGAATTATCAATCATTCAAAGTGAAAGAAATGAAACCATTAATGAAAAGTGGCTATCAAGTATCACTGAATCAGTGATATCTATCGTCGTTGCGAGTGTTAGCGAAGCTTATATTATAGAGGTCTTTATAGCCTATGCTCAGCAGCATAATATTGAACTGCACATAGTAAACAGTGAAAGCAAACGCTTTGGCGTTACTTCAAGCTATCAACAACCGACAACGTTAGGTATTGATCGATGGTTGACGTTACTGGCGGCTAATATTTTGTACCCAGATGAGAATGTCCTTATTATTGACGCGGGAACAGCGACAACCATAGACTTACTCGATAGTCAGGGCATACATTTAGGTGGGTGGATTTTGCCAGGTATTGATATATTATTTAATAGTCTTTTATCAAATACTTCAAAAGTACTGGCAACTCAAGAGCATCAGGCCAATATTTCTTTTGGTAAAAGTACCTCTGACGGTGTCAATAATGCTTGCTGGGCAGCAACACTTGGTTTTATTGAACAAGGTATCAAACAAGCTAATAAACAAGTCTCATTAGATAAAGTATTACTTACTGGCGGTAATGCTAAAAAAATAGCGGCTTTATTAAACAGGCAACATTGCATTATTGATGAGCTAGTCTTTATCGGCATGCAACGATTCTAATTCGCTTATGGCAATTTATATCGCCAGTTTGTGGCAACATTTAACGTTAGGCGATTAAAAAAACATCAAATGGTTAAAAACATGGTTTTTTTTTGTTTTTACGCTTGCAAGGGAGAAAACATTCCACTAGAATTCGCACCACTTAATGTAGTGCCGACTTAGCTCAGTTGGTAGAGCAACTGACTTGTAATCAGTAGGTCGCCAGTTCGACTCCGGCAGTCGGCACCATTAATAAAATTGTTGTAAAAGTATTGGAGGGGTTCCCGAGTGGCCAAAGGGATCAGATTGTAAATCTGACGGCTCAGCCTTCGGTGGTTCGAATCCACCTCCCTCCACCACTTTGCAATAATGAAGATAGAAAAGCGGACGTCGTATAGTGGTAATACCTTAGCCTTCCAAGCTAAAGCTGCGAGTTCGATTCTCGCCGTCCGCTCCATCTTTAAGTGATTGCTGATATGGCTCAGTTGGTAGAGCGCACCCTTGGTAAGGGTGAGGTCGGCAGTTCGAATCTGCCTATCAGCACCATTCCTTAAGATTTCTATCTCACTAAATTTATTTTATTTTTGTTAATTTATCTCAGAGGCATTACATAATGGCTAAAGCAAAATTTGAACGTTTAAAACCGCATGTAAACGTTGGTACTATCGGACACGTTGATCACGGTAAAACTACTTTAACAGCTGCTATCTCTGCAGTATTAACTAAAGTACACGGTGGTGAAGTTAAAGATTTCGCACAAATCGATAATGCTCCTGAAGAGCGTGAGCGTGGTATTACAAT
>NZ_JACGUS010000069.1:0-4657 GCF_014076785.1 Colwellia sp. MB3u-55 | reverse complement strand
AATCATTAATTACATCATGGATTATTACAATAAGACCAGGCCACATACGTACAACGGTGGAATAAGCCCAAATGAATCAGAGCGAAGATACAAATTAAGCTACAAAACTGTGGCCAATTTTACTTGACCACTTCATTTAGGCGTTATAGCGCAAAGGAACTGTATATGAATTCATCAGCTATCAAATTGAAAAACACGCCTAATGCAATAAAGGAATTCTTAGATGTTGCTTTAAAATCTAAACCGATGTTTATTGCTTATCAACTTATAGTTTTAGCTATTTTTATTGTAGTTATTACTTTAGAAAACAATAATGTTACCGACAGAATAGTTGTTAATTGGGTGTGTGGTATCGCTTTAATATCTAGTGTTACTTATTTATCTCTAGCACCTTGGATCTCAAATATAGTAAGGGCGGCTACTTTTATTGGGGTATGTCTTTCCCTGTATCTTTGGTGGTAATGCGCCATAACAAGCAATTCAAGCAGGACAAATAACAGTTGGCTATTTGCTCCTTCGTCGCCTATTTTAGCCAACCATTATTTGCCTCTTAATGGGGCGTTAGCTGCTAATCAAATCACGGAGAGGATTGTAATATGCAAGGAGTCTTACTAGTACTAGTGCCCGCTATAATAATATCGTTAGGTGTTGCCACTTTTAAATTAAAGTTCCCTAACTTTAGTTTGCTACCAGATGTTTTTAACATCAAATTACCAATTAACTTACTCGTAATCTTAGCTTTGGCAATAACATCAACTTTTTCTATTAATTATATTTATTGCGATTTACTCCAAACTGAATGTAAGCCTGATGCATTGTCTGCTGTAGGTTATATTTTTCATTCTATATTAGTGTTTATATCTTCTACTTTGTTAGTTGTATTATTTGAAAAGCTGTTTGCAAACCGCAGCTAACAAGAACATCAAACGGAAAAATTACAGTTGGCTCTTTTTCGTTCCTCAAAATTTCAGCCAACTATAATTTTCCGCTTATGTAAGCGTTAGCTGCTACAAAGTTAACAATATCGTGTTTCCCTATCTCGATATTGTTACAATAAAATAAATAGGGAAAAATATTAAGGAAAATATTAAGGAAAATATTATGTTTAAATATTTAACAATTGCAATCTTACTTACAGGTTCTTTTTTTGCTCAGTCTCAAACGGTCACAAAAAATTGCCATGGATGCACTGAATTTCAAATGAAGCGACAAGCAGAATTACACAGACCAACGTCTTTGAGAGATTATGTTTATGTTTTTAACTCAACGAATGAGTTGGTCAAACTATACGAAGTTAGTAAAGTGATTATTGATGACTTTATTGAGCACGTACAAGTGATAGAAAAACCAATCTCCCCAGAGCTTGATGGCTACTATCAAGAGTACCTTATAGCACGAAAGGAATTTTTAAATGATTTAGGGTTAGGATCAGCTACTAAATCTCAACGTTCTTCAATGTCCGACAGTAAAGATTGCACTAAACACCAACTACTCCCCGAAAAGAGAATTATAAATAGTGGTGTGAATGCTTTTTCATTTATAAGATCAAATCAAGAAAGAAACGATGTATTCAATGAGTTGATGCTAGACTCTACAACAGCAACTAGAGTTGTATCTACAATGAATCATATCAAAGACGCAGTAAACAGCAATACTGTTTTAAACTTTAAAGATCTAAATATGATTCTTAAATTTCATGATGGAACATCAATAGAAACATATATAGAACCTTTACTAGGTGGTCTAACGTATAAAGTTAGCAGTGGACTTGATGCGGACTGTAACTTAATCCCCGAGACAAAAAGAGAGATGGCGACTGGCTTTAAGTTTACCAATTTAGAGAATTTAAAAGCAATGGAAAATCATCTTTGGTACGAGAATGCGAAGTGGATGAATGATTTTCAGAGGTCTCAGTTTAAGTCTTCTGGGTGCACCGTAGAAACAAGATGCCGATGGGAAGGTACACAAAATTTAGTCTGTTATGGTCAACTTGAATGTAAATAACAGCTTGTCATAGCATAATTATCATCAATAACGCAGCTAACAAGTTAATCAAACGGAAAAATAACAGTTGGCCATCGCTTCGCGATTATAGCCAACCATTATTTTCCACTTAGCAAAGCGTTATATTGCTAGTTAAGTTTAGTAGTTTTATCATCGTCAATATCCATTATTTTAAAGGGAATTACATTATGGAAGATTTAGGATTTGTGTTTGGAATTATCGGTATGTCAATGGGCGTTCCTGCTTTTGTCTTTGCCACGATTTCAATGAGTAAAATAGATAAACTTGAAAAAAGGTTAAAAGAATTAGATGTTTTAAATCAAGATTTTAAATCAAGTTGATTCTGATTTAATTACTTTGTTGTTGGTGTGATCGCAATATAACAAGGCATTCAAACGGACAAATAACAGTTGGCTGTCGTTCGTGCCTCACTATTTTAGCCAACTATTTTTTGTCGCTTAATGTGGCGTTATATTGCTAAAAAGGTTTAATTGAAGCATCATTTATTAGCTAGCTTTTATGCAAGTTTAGTTTCAGTAGTTATCTTGATGCTTATTGATATGCAAGAAAGTCCTGGTATATCAATTGTAGGTGGCTTACTTTTAATACCTATTATTTTTGTTTGCTGTATTGTTCTTGCATATCCACTAATTTATATTCGTTCTCAATTCAAATTAAAAAAATTACAAAGTGTAATCTTATTTGTTTTAACAGGCTTTATTTTAGGTGCGGGGATCCCATTATTTATATTTCCTTGGCTTACAATAGATTCTGAAAGTATTGTATTTATCTTGCAGTATGGTTTTACTGGCTTTTTGGCTTCAATCACAGCGTGGTTCTACGTTCAGCGTAATATCGCAATATAACAAGAAATTAAACAAGGACAAAAAACAGTTGGCTTTTTGTTCACTACGTTCACCTATTATAGCCAACCATTTTTTGCCTGTTAATTGGGCGTTAGTTGCCTTTATTCTGGTGGGAAATTCTGCTTTTGGTGTAAAACTCGCATTATTCTAATCGTATCACCATCGACCCAATAAGAAACAATCATTGATATTTCTGGAATGATTAACACTCTTCCAAGAAAAATGTCTCTTTTAACACCCATTAGGGGGTGTTCTAGTAAGTTTTCAACTTTAGCTTCAATAGTTTGATCAGTTTTTTCTGCTGCACTTGGATTAAAATCAAAAAGAAATTCAAATATTTTTTCACGATCATTTAATGATTCTTCTTCCCAAAAGATCATGATTTGTCTCTATTACGGATTTTCTGTTTTCTTGCTTCCATTAATTTTTTTGCTTCATCATGCAAAATAAAATTAGCTTTTCCATTATCAAACTTGTCAAATGCTGCATTTATTTGTTCCGATAACCATGCATCATGGCTTATAGTTTTTCTTTGTTCTTCTGCTAAACCTTCTGCAAGTTCTCGGCATGCGTCGCTAAGAGTACGGCCTTGGCTTTCCGCCATTTGTTGCGCTAAACGTTTCGTTTCTTCATCAACTCTAAATTGAATGCGAGTGTCCATAATATGTTACCTTAAATTAGTGTTGTACTCACAAATGTTAGCACTGCAATTAATCCAAGGCAACTAACAAGTTGCTTAAACGGACAAAAAACAGTTGGCTTCCCTCACTTCGTTCGTTATTGTAGCCAAACTATTTTTAGCCGCTTAGCAAAGCGTTATACCTCAAGGTGATCAAATGGAATTTATTGCACTCTTTCTCATTGTTATCGTTTTATTATTCATATTCCTATTTAAGAACAAGAGTTCTAAACAGACGGTAGCACCATATGAATTATGTGGACCACTATTTACACCAGCCGAACGATCTTTTTATGGGGTATTAAAACTTACTTGTGAAGATAAAGCAGTTGTATTTGGTAAAGTAAGAATCGCTGATATCCTTAAACCAAAAAAAGGACTTAACCGAAGCCAATGGCAAATTGCATTTAATAAAATATCCGCAAAACACTTTGATTTTGTTTTATGCAACCCTAAAAATCTTACTGTTCTAGCAGTCATAGAACTTGATGATAAAAGCCACTCTCAGGAAAAACAAATTAAACGTGATGAATTCGTTGAATCTGCATGTGAAACAGCAGGTTTAAAACTACATAGATTCAAAGCTTCTACTAGTTACGCTGTTGATGAAATTAAAAAGGAATTATTTCCTGCTACAGAAGTTTTAGCAGATGTAACTGCACCTGAAAAAAATGATAATAAAATATGTCCTAAATGTTCGTCAGAATTAACTGTTAAAACCGCACAAAAAGGAAAGAATAAGGGGAATGATTTTTTAGCTTGTAGTAGTTTTCCTAAGTGTCGCTATACCGAAGAAATTGAGGTATAACAAGTCATTAAAGCAGGACAAAAAACAGTTGGTTTTTGCTCGTGCCTCGCTTATTTTAACCAACTATTTTATTGCCTCTTAATGAGGCGTTATGTGTTTTTCAAACTAATGATGAATATGTCAAATGTAATGGATACAATTAAAATTAGAGATAATAAAAGCGACTTTAAACTAACGATGGTTTTGGCATTTGTTTTAGTGGCTATTTCATTTTTTGCAGTAGGGTTTATTTATGCAAATGTACCTCAAACTGGAGTGCTAATTAAATTAATAGCTATTTTTGGTGGTATAAATGCATTC